>NZ_JBIURH010000013.1:0-184167 GCF_044740765.1 Kitasatospora sp. NPDC088346 | reverse complement strand
GACGGGCAGATCGACTATCTGGGGCGTTCGGACAGTCAGGTGAAGGTGCGGGGGTTCCGGATCGAGCTCGGTGAGATCGAGGCCGTGCTGACCGGCCATCCGGGTGTGGTCCAGGCGGCGGTGCTGGTGCGTGAGGACCGGCCCGGCGACCAACGGATCACGGCGTACGCGGTCTGCGGGGAAACCGTCGACCCGGCCGAGTTGCGGGCGCACGTGGCCGCTGCTGTGCCGGAGTACATGGTGCCGTCGGCGTTCGTGCTGTTGGACGCGTTGCCGTTGAATCCGAACGGGAAGCTGGACCGGCGGGCTCTGCCCGCCCCGGAGTTCACGGCGTTGCCGCAGGGGCGTGCGCCGCGCACCGCCCGGGAGCGCACGCTCACCGCGCTGTTCGCCGAGATCCTGGGCCTGGACGGTGGCGTCGGTGTCGACGACAACTTCTTCTCCCTGGGCGGGCATTCGCTGCTGGTGACGCGGCTGGTCAGCCGGATCCGCGCCGAGCTCGGCGTGGAGGTTCCGATCCGGGCGCTGTTCGACGCCCCGACCGTCGCCGCCCTGGCCGAACGCCTCGGCGACGCCGGTGCGGAACGGGCGCTCGCCCCGCTGCTGCCGTTGCGTGCGGCCGGTACGGCGCTGCCGCTGTTCTGTGTCCACCCCGGCCTCGCCGTCGGCTGGAGCTACGCGAACCTGCTGCCGTACCTTCCGGCGCAGGTTCCGGTGTACGCTCTGCAGGCCCGGGGGCTCGACGGTACCGGCCAACTCCCTTCCAGCATCAGGGAGATGGCCTCGGACTACCTGGCCCTGATCCGCTCCGTGCAGCCTGCGGGCCCGTACCGGCTGCTGGGCTGGTCGTTCGGCGGTATGGTCGCCGCGGCGGTCGCTGCCGAGCTGCGGGCGCAGGGCGACGAGGTCGAGCTGCTGGCCGTGCTGGACGCCCACCCCGACTGGAGCGGCGCTCCGGCGGCGCCGGCCGATCGCACCGAGCGCGAGGCCCTGATCGAGGTGCTGGCAGGCCTGGGCATCCTCCCCGAGCCGGAGCCCGACACCGACAACGGCACCGAAGCCCAGCCCCGCACCCAGGCCCTGGCGGTCCTGCGCGCGGCCTACCCCGAGCTCGCCGACCTCGACGAGGCGTCCTCGGCGGCCCTGGTCGACGTCCTGCTCAACAACCAGCGGATCGGGGAGAGTCACCGCGCCGCTCCGCTGGGCCGCGAGGACGTGCTGCTGTTCGTCGCGGAACGTTCCGAGACGGCCCGGGCGCCGATGCCGCCCGCCTGGGAGCGGCTCACCTCCGGTGAGGTGCTGGTCCATCCGGTGGACTGCACGCACGCGGACATGACGACACGTCGGGCATCCGCCGAGATCGGGCACGTGCTGGCCGGGCGGCTCGGCGGCTGAGCCCGTCACCCCCACCGCGCCCCGCCGGGCCGCCCACCGCGCCCGGATCCCCCAACACCCATGGAACGGAAAGACGATGACGGCTCCCGTACGACACCTGATCTCGATAGCGGACCTGGAGGACGCCGACCTGCGGCACATCGTGGCCCGGGGGACGCAGTTCGCCGCCGGCGGCCGACCGTACCCGCAGACCCTGGACGGCGACGTCGTCGGCATCTACTTCAAGAAGTCCTCGACCCGCACCCGGACGGCGTTCTCCAGCGGGTCCCTGCGCCTGGGCGCCCGGATCCTCACCTACCAGAACGGTGACCTCCAGCTGGCAACCGGCGAGAGCCTGGAGGACACCGGCGACATCCTCTCCCGGATGCTGGACGTCCTGGTGGCCCGCACCGCCGAGCCCACCGCGGACCTGCGGGCGCTCGCCGCCCGCGGTCGGATGGCGGTGGTCAACGCGATGAGCGCCGAGGAGCACCCGACCCAGGCCCTGACCGATCTCACCGCGCTGGCCCGGCACTTCGGCCGGATCGAGCGGCTGCGGGTGCTGTACGTCGGTGAGGGCAACAACACCGCGTCCGCGCTGGCCCTGGCGCTGACCCGCTTCCCCGGCGCCGAGCTGCACCTGCGGACCCCGCCCGGGTACGGGCTGGACGCGGGCTACCTCGCCGAGGCGGCCAAGCAGGCCGAGGCGTACGGGTCCGTGATCACCGAGCGCCACGACATGGCCGACCTGCCGGCCAACGTCGACGTCATCTACACCACCCGCTGGCAGACCACCGGCACCACCAAGCCGGACCCGAACTGGCGCGAGGTGTTCGCGCCCTTCCAGGCGCGGGCCGAGCTGTGGGAGACCAGCCCGGGCGCGGTCTTCATGCACGACCTGCCCGCCCACCGCGGCGAGGAGGTGACGGCCGAGGTGCTGGACGGTCCGGCGAGCATCGCGTTCTGGCAGGCCGAGCACAAGCTGTACAGCGCGATGGCCGTCCTGGAGTGGTGCGCCCGCGGCCGGGTGCCGGCGGCCGAGGTGTCCGGTGGGCTGTCCGACGCGTCCGCGGAGCTGCCGGCATGAGCGCCACCGACAACCTGACCGCCGCGCCGGTGGGCGCCGCGGCCGAGCCGCTCCCGCTGCGGCGCAACCGGGACTTCCGGCTGCTGTGGACCGGGACGGCGTTCTCCTCGCTGGGCTCCCAGGTCAGTACCTTCGCCTATCCGCTGATCGTGCTCTGGTCCGGCGGCTCGGTCTCCGAGGCCGGTCTGACCGGCGCCGCCGCGAGCCTGCCGCAGCTGCTGCTGTCGCTGTTCGCGGGGGTGATGGTCGACCGGTTCGACCGTCGCCGGCTGATGATCGGCTGCAACCTCGGCCGGGCCGCCGCACTCGCCGTGCTGGTGGCGACCATGTTGTCCGGCCGGGTGATCCTCCCGCTGCTGCTGGCGGTGGCGTTCGTCGAGGCGAGCCTGACGGTGCTCTACAAGCTGGCCGAGCACTCGGCGGTCCGCAACGTCGTGGACCCGGAGCACCTCTCGCAGGCCATCTCGCAGAACGAGGCACGGGTCCAGGGGGCCGGGCTGCTCGGCCAGCCGCTGGCCGGCGCGCTGTCCTCGCTGGTCGCCTGGCTGCCGCTGCTGTTCACCGTGGTCTCGCACCTGGTGTCGCTGATCACCCTGTCGGGCATCAAGCGCAGGTTCCAGGCCGAGCGGACGCCGGCGGCGGAGCGCCCGAAGGTGCTCGCCGACATCTCCGCCGGCATCAAGTGGCTGTGGAACCACCGGCAGTTGAGGGCGGCAGCGGTACTGGTCGCGGTCAGCAACATGCTCTTCGAGGTGCTGGTCCTCGGGATGCTGACCACCCTGCGGGACGACGGCGCCCAGCAGGCCGTGGTCGGTCTGGTGATGGGTGCGGCCGGGATCGGCGGCGTGGCCGGCGCGCTCAGCACCAACTGGTGGATGGAGCGGCTGCGGCTGCCGGTGATCGTGATCGGCGCCAACGCGCTCTGGACGGTGCTCTTCCCGCTGGCCGTGTTCCTGAAGAACCCACTGCTGTTCGGCCTGGTGATCACGCCGATGTCGTTCATCGGTGCGATGTGGACCATCGCGGTGGTCTCCTTCCAGGTCGAGGTGACCCCGGACGAGATGCAGGGCCGGATCGCCAGTGTGATCGGCATCGTGGCCTTCGGCACCCTCCCGCTGGGCGCCCTGATCGGCGGCTACACCCTCCAGGCCTTCGGCTTCCGCGCCTCCGTGCTGGCCTGCAGCGCCGTGATGCTGCTGCTCACGCTGGCCGCCGTGGCCAGCCCCTCGCTCCGCCGGATCGGCTCCGAGCTGCGCGAACGCGCCGCGGCCACCACCGAAGCCGCGGCCGCCGAACCCGCGGCCGCCGAACCCGCGGCCGCCGAACCCGCGGCCGCGGCCGCCACCCCGCCGCAGACCCCCACCCCGACCGCCGCAGGGAAGTGATGGCGACCATGTCCGACCTGATCCAGTCGACGGCGCGGCACGCCCGCGAGATCCCCGGCAACGAGGCCGTCGTCTTCGTCACCGGTTACGGCAAGGACGCCGTCACCCGCACCCTCAGCTACGCCGAACTCGTCCAGGACGCCCAGTCGGTGGCCGCCGAACTGCGTGTGCACTGCGAGCCGGGGGACAGGGTGCTGCTGCTCTTCCCCACCGGCCTGGAGTTCGTCAAGGGCTTCCTCGGCTGCCTCTACGCCGGCCTCGTCCCGGTGCCGGTCCCGCTGCCGGGCCGCGGCTCCAGCCAGCGCCGCCGCACCACCGGCGTCCTTCAGGACTGCGGGGCGACGGCCGTCCTGACCGACGGCGCCACCCGGCCCGAGGTCGCCGAGTGGCTGGAGCAGGAGGAGCAGTCCCACGTCCGCTGCGTGGTCACCGAGACCGTGCCGCAGGTGGAGCCGGACCGCCACGTCTGGCCCGAGACCGCCCCCGAGCAGCTCGCCTTCCTCCAGTACACCTCCGGTTCGACCAGCGACCCCAAGGGCGTGATGGTCGGACACGGCAACCTCGCGCACAACTTCGGCGAGCTGCGCGCACTGCTCGGCATCCGCCACGGCGACACCGTCTGCAGCTGGCTGCCGCTCTTCCACGACATGGGGCTGATCGCCGCGCTGCTGCTGCCGCTGCACTTCGGGCTGCGCACCGTGCTGATGCCGCCGACCGACTTCGTGCGCCGCCCGTACGCCTGGCTGGAGCTGATCCACACCTACCGGGCGACCCACAGCTACGCGCCGAACTTCGGCTACAACCTGGCCGCCCGGTCCGTCACCGAGGACCACCTCGCCCGCCTCGACCTGTCCTCCTGGCGCTGCGCGGCGAACGGCGCCGAGCCGGTCCACGCCCTGACCATGGACCTGTTCGCCAAGCGGCTGGCCCCGGCCGGCTTCCGGGCGACCGCGATGCGGCCCTCGTACGGCCTGGCCGAGGCGACCCTCGGGGTGACCACCACCGCGCTCGACCGCGAACCCCCGGTCGCCCTGGTCGATGCGGCCGAGCTGGAGCGGAACCTGTTCCGGCCCCGCCCGGACGGCGCACCGCTGGTCAGCTGCGGCTCACCGGTGGGCATCGAGGTCCGGATCGTCGACCCGCACACCCGTCAGGTGCTGCCGGACGGCGAGGTCGGCGAGATCTGGCTGCGCGGCGGTTCGATCGCCCCCGGCTACTGGCGCAAGCCCGAGATCAACGAGCAGGTCTTCGACGTGGCGACGGCCGACGGCGACCGCGGCCACCTGCGCACCGGCGACCTGGGCGTGCTGCACGAGGGCGAGCTCTACGTCACCGGCCGGATCAAGGACCTCCTGATCGTCAACGGCCGCAACCTCTACCCGCACGACATCGAACGGGAGAGCGGCGAACTGCATCCGGCCTTCGGCGGGTTGTCCGCGAGCGTCTTCTCGGTCCCCGGCGGCGGCTCGGGCGAGGATCTGGTGGTGGTCCAGGAGGTCCGGCTCGCCAGGCTGGACGGCACCGACCTGGCCACCCTCGCGGGGGAGGTCAAGCTCGCGCTGAGCCGGAGCCTCGGCGTGCCCGTCGGCAACGTGGTGCTGCTCAAGCCCGGCAAGGTGCAGCGCACCACCAGCGGCAAGATCCAGCGTTCTCGGATGCGACAGCTGTTCGTCGCGGGCGAACTGGAGCCGCTGCACGAGGACCTGGGCCCGCGGACCCGCGCGCAGTACCGGCCGGCCGCCGTCACCGAGGGCGGGGCGGACGCGTGAAGTACCAGCCGCACGAGCTGATCGCGGACTTCGACCGCAGGCTCGGCGACCCGCACGATCCGCTCCAGGCGTTCTCCTTCGCCCGCTGCGCCGACCTGGACGAGCGCGAGGAGTTCCCCACCGAGATCTGCCGGGCGCTGGACGAACGCGGACTGGCCCGGCACTACGTACCCACCGACCACGGCGGCCTGCTGCACAGCTACGAGGAGCTCGCCGCCCTGCTGCGGACCGTCGCCCGCCGCGACCTGACGGTGGCGATCGCCCACGTCAGCACCTTCCTCGGGGCCGTCACGGTCTGGCTCGCGGGCGACCGCGAGCAGGCCGGCCGGCTCGCCGCGGAGATCCACGACGGCAGCGTGGTCTCGCTCGCCCTCACCGAGCAGCAGCACGGCAGCGACCTGCTGGCCAACGAGCTCGCCACCGCCGAGGGCGAGAGCTGGTACCGGGTCAACGGCGAGAAGTGGCTGATCGGCAACGCCTCGCGCGGCCAGTTCGTCTGCGTGCTCGCCCGGACCGACCCGGACGGCGGGCCGCGCGCCTTCAGCCTGCTGCTGGTCGACAAGCGCCGCCTGGCGCCGGGCAGTTACCGCTGCCTGCCGGCGGTGCGCACGGTCGGCATCCGCGGCGCCGACATCAGCGGCATCGCCTTCACCGACGCCGAGGTGCCCGCCGGCGCGCTGGTCGGGGCGGTCGGCACCGGCCTGGAGACGGTCCTCAAATGCCTCCAGCTGACCCGCAGCCTGTGCGGGCCGCTGTCGCTCGGCACCGGAGACCACGCGCTGCGGCTGGCCGTGCGGTACAGCCTGGACCACCTCGACCCGGCGGACGGCACCCCGACCGCGGCCCGGGCGCTCACCGAGTCCTACGCCGATCTGCTGGTCGCGGAGGCCGTCACCCTGGTCGGCGTCCGGTCGATCCACGCGCTCACCGGCGAGCTCTCCGTGGTGTCCGCCGCCGTCAAGTGCTTCGTTCCGCTCACCGTCGAGCAGCTGATCGCCACCCTCGGATCGGCGCTGGGGGCGGGGGTGTTCCTCAGCCGCTCGTACATGCACGGCGCGTTCCAGAAGCTGGAGCGCGACCACCACATCATGAGCATCTTCGACGGCAACAGCTTCGTGAACCTCAACGGGCTGATCAACCAGTTCCCCCAGCTCGCCCGCGGCCACCGGCGCCGCACGGCCGACACCGACGGCCTCACGGCCGCCGTCGACCTCCGGGCCGCGCTGCCGCCCGCCGACGGCGCCGCGCTCGAACTGCTCTCCCGCACCGGCAGCAGCCTGGTGCAGGGCCTGCCGGCCGCGCTCGCCGAACTGGCCGAGCTGGCCGCCCGGGGCGCCGTACCGGACGTGCTCGGCCGGTACGCCGAGGAGCTGCGCGGGATCACCGACGACCTGCACGGCGCGATGGCCGACCACCGCCCCTCCGCCCGGGACGTCCCGCCCGAGGCCTTCGACCTGGCCCGGCGGTGGACCCAGGTGTTCGCGGCCGCCGCCTGCGTCCACCTGTGGCTGCGCAACCGGGACGCGGCCGCCGACTCGCCCACCGCCGCGCTGTGGGCCGACGGACTCTGGCTGGAGGCCGGCCTGGCCCGGCTGCTCGGCCGGCTCCGGCCCGGCGCCGTACGGGACGGCTCGGTCTTCGACCGCCTCTCCGAGAGGCTCCACCAGCAGTACCGGGACGGCGAACTGTTCTCGCTGCTGCACTGCAGGACGGAGGAGACGGTATGACCGCGCCGCTGCCCGAGCGCCCCCGCACGGCCCGCCTGGACGCGCTGCTCGGCGACCCGCTCGCCCCCGGCAACCCGCTGGGCCTGGACGCCGTGGTGGACGCCGACGAGCGGGCCGAACTCCCCGCCGCCGGGGTCCGCGCCCTGGACGCCTACGGCTTCAACGCCGAACTCGTCCCCGCCGCCCTCGGCGGCACCCTCACCCGGGCCGACGAGCTCGCCGACGCCTTCCGCACGGTCGCCCGCCGGGACCTGGCGCTGGCCGCCGGGTACGGGCTCGGCAGCCTGACCGCGGGCCTGCACGTCTGGCAGGCCGGCGACCCGGCGCAGCAGGCCGAGCTCGCCGCGCTGCTGCTCGGGGACCGTCGGGTCGCCACGGCCTTCAGCACCCCGGACCCCGGCCTGCGGGCCACCCGGGACGGCACCGACCTCGTGCTGCGCGGCGCGGAGCACCTGGTCGGCGACCCGGCCGGGGCCGACGCGCTGTTCCTGCCCGCCGCGCTGGACGGCGGCCACGGCCACCTGCTGCTCGCCGCCGACGCCGGTCTGCGGCTGTCCCCGCCGCACAGCGGCACGGGACTGCGCGGGTGCCGGTTCGCCGCCGTCACCGCCGACGGCGTGCGCGTCCCCGCGGACCGGCTGGTCGGCCCGGTCGGCGACGGGCGGCCCCGGGCCGCCGCCGTCCGCCGGATCACCGGCACCGTCCTGGCCTCGGCCCTGGTCGGGGTCCTCGATACGCAGCTGCGCACCGCACTCGCCTTCGCCGACGAACGGATCCTCTACGGCCGGCCCGTCACCGGGCTGCCCAGTGCCCGGGGCCTGCTGGCCGACGCCTTCCTCGACCTGCTGATCGCCGACTGCGTCACGACCGTCGCCGCCCGCGCCCTGCACCTGCACCCCGAGCAGCCGGACGTGCAGCACACGGCGCAGCGGCTGGTGGCCCGTCTCGCCCGGGACGCCGGCCACCAGCTCTCGCTGCTGCTCGGTGCCCGCTCCTACCTGCGGGAGGGGCCGCACGCGGTGTTCCAGAAGCACCAGCGGGACCGCACCGCGCTCACCGCCCTGCTGACGGCACGCCCGGGCGCCGAAGCGGGCACCGACCACGACCACGACCACGATCGCGACCATGACCATGACCGCGGCCTGCCGCCGCTGCCCGCCGGCCTGTTCGCCGCCGACCCCCAGCTGCCCGCCCTCGACCTGGACCGGCTCGGGTCCCCCGGCGCCGCCGGCACCGGCCTGCCCGGCACCCTGGTCGACCTGCCCGCGGACCTGACCGGCGCACACCCCGAACTGGCCGCCCTGGCTGCCTCGTTCGCCACCACCGACGAGGACGACGACGCCTTCGCGGCGGCCGCCTGCCTCCGGCTCTGGTGGCACGGCCGCACCGACCGGGACGCCTTCCGCGACGCACCGCTGTGGATCCACGCCGCACTGCAGCGCCTGGCGGCCCGGACCGGCCGCCCCACCGGCCCCGCCGTGCCCGACCGCGACCCGGTGCTGCTGGCGGAGCTGCGTACCCGCCTCCGGCACCACCGCACCCTCGACCTGGCCGGCCGCCCGCCGGCCCGCTGACCCGCCACCCCCGGCGCGTCCGCCCCACTCACCGACCTCACCGACCTCACCGACCGAACGGCAGGGAACCCGCCATGTCCGACACCGCCATCGACACCTCCGCCGCGGCCATCGCCGACTGGCTCACCGGCCGCGTCGCCTACTACCTCGACCGGCCCGCGGCCGAGCTGAGGCCCGACGTCAAGCTGGTCGAGTACGGCCTCGACTCGGTCTACGGGATGAGCATCATCACCGAGATCGAGGACCGCTACGACCTGGAGCTGGAATCCACCCTCGCCTGGGACCACCCGACCATCGGCGCCATCACCGCGTACCTGCACGGCCTGGTGGGGCAGCGTTGACCGCCGAACGCACCGCGCAGGACGAACACCCCGCGCAGGACGGGCACGACGTCTCGCTCGGGCAGGAGGCGCTCTGGTTCCTCCAGAAGCTGGCGCCCGCCAGCCCGGCGTACAACGTCGCGATGGCCGTCCGGATCCGCCAGCGGCTCGACGACGCGGCCCTGCGCCGCGCCGCCGCCTCGGTCGCCGCCCGGCACGAACTGCTGCGCTCCGGCTTCACCGAGCGCGACGGGCGTCCGCGCCGGATCGTCGCCGACGCCCTGCCGCACCTGCTGGAGGTCCGCGAGCTGCCCGACGCGACCGACGAGCAGCTCGACGCCGCGGCGCGCGAGGCCGTCGCCCGCCCGTTCGACCTCGCCGAGCCGGGCCCGGTCCGGCTCCTGCTGCTGCGCCGGTCCGCCGAGGACGCGGTGCTGCTGCTGGCGGCCCACCACACGGTGACCGACGGCGCGTCCCAGGTGCTCGTCCTGGAGGACCTGCTGGCGACCTACCGGGCCGAGCTGGACGGCGCCGGCCAGGACGGCTCCGGTGCCGCCCGCCCGTACCGGGAGTACGTCGCCGCCGAACGCGAGCTGCTCGACTCGCCGCGCCGCGCCGTCCTGGCGGACCACTGGCGGGCGGTGTGCGACGGTGTGCCGTCCGCGCTGGAACTGCCCACCGACCGGCCCCGCCCCGCCCGCAAGCGGTTCACCGGCGCCAGCTGGGACTTCCGGCTGCCCGAGGAGCTCGCCGGGTCGCTGCGGCCGGCGGCCGCCGCGGCGGGGGTGACGCCGTTCGTCCTGCTGTTCGGCACCTTCCAGGCGCTGCTGCACCGCTGGACGGCGCAGCCGGAGTTCCTGGTCGGCTACGCCGTCAGCACCCGGCCGGAGCGGACCATGCGCAACACGGTCGGCTACTTCGTCAACACGCTGCCCTGCCGGGCCGCCTTCACCGACGGCGACCTGACCTTCCGTCGGCTGCTGGAGCGGACCGCGGACCAGCTGCGGCAGGGCCTCGCCCACCGCGACCTGCCGCTGCCGCTGCTGCCGGCCGAGCTGGGCCTGCCGCACGACCCGAGCCGTACGCCGGTGTTCCAGAGCATGTTCAGCCTGATCACCGCCACCCGGTTCCAGCCGCTGCTGGAACTACTGGCCCCCGAGGACGGCGCCAAGCCCGAACTGGTCCACCACGGCGTCCGGTTGACCGGATTCGACCTGCCGCAGCAGGAGGGCCAGTTCGACCTGAGCGCGGAGGTGCTGCAGAGCGGGGGCGCGGTGAAGGTGGCCTTCAAGTACGACACCGACCTGTTCGACGCGGCGACCGTCGGACGGATGGCCAACCACTACCGCCTGCTGCTCGCGGCCGCGGTGGCCGACCCGGACCTGTCCGTGCGCCGGGTCCCGCTGGTGGACGCGGCGGAGCGGGCGACCCTGCTCTCCTTCGCCACCGCCGCCTGGTAGCGGACCGGGCACCGCCCGCCGCTCCACGGCCGGGCGCCGCCCCGCCGCACCACGGGCCGGGCCGGACGGGCCGACGACGACCCGACGACCCGGCGAAGCGCACTCCGACGAAGCGCACCCCGACGAAGCGAACCGCCCGCCGCGCGACCGCCCGCTGCCCGGGGGGATCCCCCCCACACCGTCACACACGACTGGAGAAACGGCGTTATGCCAGCACAGAACGGTCACCAGGACTGCACCGTGTCGACGATGCCACGGCCTGCCGAGTGTGTGCCCGCAGTCCTCGACCCGGTGGCGGACCTCGCCCCCGGCCCGTCCCTGACCGGGGCCGACGGGCCGGCCGGGCCGCTGCGCAGCCGTCTCGCGATGCTGGCCGCGACCTTCTCCGAGACGCCGCTGGTGCGGATCGAGGACGAGAACGTGGACCTCTACGCCAAGCTGGAGTACTGCAACCCGAACGGCAGTTCCAAGGACCGGTCGGCGTTCTGGATCCTGAAGGGCGCCATCGAGCGCGGCGAGATCACCACCGGGACCACGGTGGTGGAGTCCTCCTCCGGCAACTTCGCCATATCGATGGCCGCGTTCTGCCGTTCGCTGGGCATCGGTTTCGTCCCGGTGATCGACCCCAACTGCAACCAGCTCACCGAGGCGTACCTCGGCATCATGTGCGACCGGGTGGAGAAGGTCACCGAGCGGGACGCCAGCGGCGGCTACCTGACCACCCGGCTGGACCGGGTGAAGGAGCTGCGGACCGAGTACCAGGACGTCTACTGGCCCAACCAGTACGCGAACGAGGACGCCCTGCTCGCGCACTACGAGATGACCGGCGGCGAGCTCTGCGCGGCGCTGCCCCGGATCGACTACGTCTTCCTCGGCGTCAGCACCGGCGGCACCATCGCCGGTGTCTCCCGCCGGATCAAGGAGGCGCATCCGGGGGCGGTCGTGGTCGCGGTCGACGCCGCCGGTTCGGCGATCTTCGGTCAGCCGCCGCAGGCCCGCCTGTTGCCGGGCCTGGGTTCCAGCCTGGTGCCGCCGCTCTGCGACCGGGCGCTGGTCGACGACGTGGTGATCGTCCCCGAGCCGGCCGCCGTGCAGGGCTGCCTCGACCTGGTCCGCAAGCACGGTCTGTACGCCGGCGGTTCCACCGGCAGCGTCTACGCCGCCATCGGCCACTACTTCGGCCGCCGCCCGGCCACCGGTCCGCGTCCGACCGTCGCGTTCCTCTGCGCCGACCGCGGCACCGCGTACGCCGAGACGGTGTACGACGCGGGCTGGGTCGCCCGGTCCTTCGCCGGCCGCCCCGCCCCCGCCGACTGGCCGGGCGCCACGCCCCTGCCGTCCGCCCTGTGACGCCCCGGCGCACCCGCCCACTCGCTCACCCGTCCTTCCCCGCACACCTCAGGAGCACCGAACGATGACCGACACCCAGGCCGCGCCCACCCCGCTCACCCTGCCGCAGCTGCGCGTACTGACCGGTGCGGACGTGCTGCGCCACGTCGACGCCGACCGGGCCACCTGCGTCGACGTGGTGCGCCGCGCCTACGTCACGCACGCCGCCGGGCACAGCGTGAACCCGGAGAGCGCCTTCCTGCGCTTCCCGCAGCGGCCGAACTCGCGGATCATCTCGCTCCCGGCCTACCTGGGCGGGGAGTTCGAGGTGGCGGGCATCAAGTGGATCGCGAGCTTCCCGGACAACCCCGCCCGCGGCATCCCGCGTGCCTCGGCCGTCCTGGTGCTCAACGACACCGAGACCGGCTACCCGATCGTCGCGATGGAGTCCTCGGTGGTCTCCGCCAGCCGTACCGCGGCCTCGGCCGTGCTCGGCGCCGAGGCCCTGGTGGGCGGGCGCCGGGTGAAGCGGATCGGCCTGGTCGGGGCCGGGCTGATCGGCGGCCACGTGTGGAGGTTCCTCCGGGACCTGAAGTGGGAGTTCGACGGATTCCGGATCTTCGACCTGTCCCGGGCGCACGCCGAGCGCTTCGCCGCCACCCTCGCCGCGGACGGCGTCGAGGACGTCCGGGTGGTCGACGAGGCGGCCGGCGCCTTCGCCGACTGCGACCTGGTGATCCTCACCACCGTCGCCGGCGAGCCGCACCTCACCGACCCCGGCCTGCTCGCCCACGCGCCGGTGGTGCTGCACCTCTCGCTGCGCGACCTGGCGCCCGAACTGGTCCTCGCCGCGCAGAACTTCACCGACGACATCGACCACGCGGTCCGCGAGCGGACTTCCCTGCACCTGGCCGAACAGCAGGTCGGGCACCGGGACTTCGTGCACGGGACGATCGCCGACCTGCTGGCCGGCACGGTGGTGCGCGATCCCGAACGGGCTGCGGTGTTCTCGCCGTTCGGCCTGGGCATCCTGGACCTCGCGGTCGGCAAGTGGGTGCACGACGCGGTGGTGGGCGCGGGCGGCGGGCAGGAGGTGCCCGACTTCTACGGCGAGGCCGTGCGCTGAGGTGCGGGCCCGGTGGAGGAGACTGGTGGCCATGCAGATCCGCATCGAGGCCACCGCTCTGCCGGGCCGCTCCTGTCCCACCGCCCCCGGCTTCGAGGGCCGGCTGGACGTCCACGTGGGCGTCCAGCGCAAGGACCGCCCCGGCGAGCTGCTCGACCTGGTGCCGGGCGACGCGCCGGCCGCCGCCTGGACCCTGGACTGCACCGCCGAGCAGGGCCCGGACGGCGTCGAACTCCGCGGTCCCTACCTGCAGAACCGCCTGGGCGGCCGGTTCGTCTACCTGTCCTGGGTCGCCGCCGAGCCGGACGGCGGGCACGCGATGTTCCGCCGGGCCAAGCTGATGCTCGACGCGGTCGACCCCGACACCCTGGCGGCGGCCGTCCGCACCGGCCGGCTCACCGGCCGCCTGCGGCTGACCGACGCGGCGGGCCTGCCGGTGTGCGCGGCGGTCCGCCCGCCGCGGATCGAGTGGACCGCCGAGGCCCCGGCCTGACCCACCGGCTCAGGACACCCCACGCGGCCGGAACTGGATGCTGATCCGCGGCCCCACCGGGCGCGCCGTCTTCGGGACGGCGTGCTCCCAGGTGCGCTGGCAGGTGCCGCCCATCACGATCAGGTCGCCGTGCCCCAGGGCCTGGCGCACCGTCGCCCCGCCGCCGAACCGGGGCCGCAGCAGCAGCGGGCGCGGTTCTCCGACCGAGACGATCGCCACCATGGTGTCCTCCCGGTCGCCCCGCCCGATCCGGTCGCCGTGCCAGGCGACACTGTCCCGCCCGTCGCGGTAGTAGCACAGCCCGGCGCTGACGAACGGCTCCCGCAGCTCCTGCGCGTAGTACGCGCCGAGCGCCGTCCGTGCCCGTTCCAGTACCGGGTGGGGGAGCGGTTCGCCGGCCCGGAAGTGCGCCAGCAGCCGCGGCACGGCCACCACCCGTTCGTACATCAGCCGGCGCTCCTCCTGCCAGCGCACGCCCGTGGCCAGCTCCTCGAACAGCGACTCGGAACCGGTCAGCCAGCCGGGAAGAAGGTCGATCCACGCGCCGTGCCCCAGCACCGTCCGGCGCACCCCGACCAGGCGCCGCAGCCCGATCTCCTCGGCCGCGTCGAACAGCGAGCCCTGCACGTGGACGGTCATGGCAGCCAGGATACGCCCTGACTCGAACATCTGACCGATTATGTTACGGGCGCGGCCGGGGCGGCGCGGCCGGGATGCGGCCGCGCCACCGGGGCCGGCTCAGCCCGCGACCACCGCCGGCAGGCCGGGCCCGAGGGCCGGTTCCCGGCCCGAGCCCTCGGCGGCCCGGAGCAGCAGCACCAGCTCGTCGCGGGCCCGGGCCAGCCGCGAGCGCACCGTGCCCACCGGGCAGCCGCACACCGCCGCGGCCTCCTGGTAGCTGTAGCCCAGGACCTGGGTCAGCACGAACACCTCGCGGCGGTCGACCGAGACCCGAGCCAGCAGGTCGGCGAGGGCGACGCCCTCCTCGAAGCCGCCGGGCGGGGCGGGGCGCCGGTCGACCGCCTCCTCCCAGTCCGGGATGCCGGCGTTCCTCGGCCGGACGGACGACCGGCGGTAGCGGTCCACCACGGTGCGGCGGGCGATCGAGAGCAGCCAGGTGCGGGCGGAGGCGCGGCCGCTGAAGCCGGGGAGGCTGCGCAGGGCGCGCAGGAAGGTCTCCTGGGCGAGGTCGTCGGCCGCGTCGGTGTCGGCGAGGTGGGCCACGAACCGCCAGACGTCGCGCTGGGTGGCGCGGACGAACTCCTCCAGGGCGGGCCGGTCGCCGCCGCCGGCCGCCAGGGCGAGCGCGGTGAGCTGGTCGTCGTTCATCCGCGTCCTCCCCGGGTGCGGGGGCGGAGTGATCGGCGGCCGCACGGGTGCGCGACGATGGACCTATGAGATGCCCGGACCATCGTTCCTCCGCCTCTTCCGAGCCCGACACCGCGGACGCCGCCGCCTGCGCGGAGTGCGCGCGGTGGCTGCGGGCGTCGCACCGGCTGGACGAGCTGGCCGGGCAGGCGCCGGGACCGTCCGAGAGCTGGACGCGGGGACTGATGGGGCGGCTGGACGCGGCACTCGGCGAGGAGTGACCCCCGCGCGGTGGACGGAGCGGGGGCCCGGCCGCCGGCCGGCGGTATCGCCGCGCCGGCCGGGCGCCGGGCAGCCGGAAGGCTGACAGACATGGTGGAGTCCTGAGGTCAGGGGGAGACAGCGGTTCCGCACCCCGCTGCCGTCGCCGACGCGTGGTCGGCCCGCCGGGTCCGGCCCTCGGGGGCCGGCCGGGACGGCGCGGTGCGGGCGTGCCCCCGGTGCCCGCGGCGAGGCCTGCGGGACAGGGGCGACCGGCCCACCACCCGGGCGCCGGCCGGCGGGTCCGGTCGGCGCGGCGGTGCGTCGACCACCGGTCGGGCGGTCGGCGGAGGGGATGGCGGGCGTGTCAGGGCACGGCGGGCCGCGGCGGGCCGCGCCGTACCACCACGTGCAGCAGGACGGGTTCGGCCGCGGGGCCCGGTGGCTCGTACGGCCGCCGCCGGAGCCGGGGTGCCCGGACGGCCGGCGGCCGCAGGACCAGCGGGGCGACGATGCCCGCGACGGCGAGCAGGATCCGGCCCACCCCCGCCACCGCCGCGTCGCCGCGGCAGAACAGCAGGGCGCAGGCCAGCGCCGTCAGGACGTGCGCGGCGACCATGCCGACGGACGCGGCGTGCGCGGCGGACAGCCCGCCGCTCAGCACCTGTCCCACCGAGTGCCCCATCCCCGCCATGCCGTCCATGCCGTCAGCACCGTTCATGCCGGTCATGTCGGGCACGGTCCGGACGGCCGTCGGGTCCAACCCGGCGGCGCGGGCCAGCTCCTGCGGATCGATCCGCCCCCGGACGGGGCCGGACTCGCAGAGCAGCAGGGCGACCCAGTCCGGGCCGCCGGCCCGGGGCGCGGGAGCCTCCTGGACCCGGTCGAACAGCTGGTGCAGCGCACCCTGCACGGCGAGCATCCAGCCGGTGACCGCGAGCGCTCCGCGGCGCCGTCCGGCGGCCAGCCAGGAGCAGGCCATGACACCCGCGAACGCCAGGGCGAGCCACCGCGAGGGCAGCGCGGCCGGCGTCATGCTGACGTGCGCACAGGCGGCCAGTGCCACGCACAGCGCGGCGAAGGCCCCCGAACGGATCACGCGAGGGAGTCGGGCAGTCACAGTGTCCGCCATCGTGCCACCACCGTCCGCTCCCGTCGAAACCCCCGGGGGGTACCCGTCCGCGGGTCACGCCGATTTCGAGCCGCCGCCGGGCCGGACGCGCCCGCGACCGCCGGGCCCGGGCTGTTGCATCGTCAACTGTTCGGGCCCGGGGGCCGACGGTCGCGACGAGGTGGCCGGGCCCGGACGCCGGACGGCCCGGACCACGCGCTCGCGCGAGCGGTCCGGGCCGTCCTCGGTCCGGCGGCGGTCAGCAGATCCTGGGCAGTTGCTCCCCGATCGGCAGGTCGACCACCCGGGTCCCGCCCAGACCGGTGCGGGCGACCACCATCCCGTGGTGCTCGTCCACGCACTCGCCCACGACGGCCGCGCCCGCGCCGAGCGGGTGCGCGCGCATCGCGGCCAGTACCGGTTCCGCGCTCTCCCGCGGTACGAACGCCACCAGCTTGCCCTCGTTGGCGACGTACAGCGGGTCGAGCCCCAGAATGGCGCAGGCGTTGGCGACCGGAGCCGGCACCGGGATGCCGCGCTCCTGGATCACCACCCCGACGCCCGCGGCCGAGGCGATCTCGTTGAGCGCCGCGGCCAGCCCGCCCCGGGTGGGGTCGCGCAGCACGTGCAGATCGGGGGTGACGTCCAGCATGGCCTGCACCAGGCCGCCGAGCGGCGCGCAGTCGCTGCGGATGTCGACGCCGAACTCCAGGCCCTCGCGCACGCTCATCACGGCCACGCCGTGCACCCCGATGTCGCCGCTGACGATCACCACGTCGCCGGGCCGGGCGCGCTGCGGCCGGATGTCGACCCCGTCCGGGATCAGCCCGATACCGGCGGTGTTCAGGTAGATGCCGTCGCCGTGGCCGGCCTCGACGACCTTGGTGTCGCCGGTGGCGATCTCGACCCCGGCGGCCCGGGCGGCGTCCCCGACGGCCTGCGCGACCCGCGCCACCACGGAGGTCCGCACGCCCTCCTCCAGGATGAACCCGCAGGACAGGTACGCCGCCCGGGCGCCCGACATGGCGAGGTCGTTGACCGTCCCGTTGACCGCCAGGTCCCCGATGCTCCCGCCGGGGAAGAACAGCGGCCGCACCACGAACGAGTCGGTGGAGAAGGCGAGTCGGGCGCCGCCGAGGGTCACCGTCGCCGCGTCGGCCATTCCGGCCAGCACCGGACCGCCGTACGCCGGCGCGAACACGTGCTTCACCAACTCGGCGGAGAGCACCCCGCCGCCGCCGTGCCCCAGGACGATCCGCGGCTGGTCGCGCAGCGGGAGCGGGCAGCTCCAGCCGTCGAAGTCCGGTGCCGCCGTGGTGCTTTCGGTATCGATCAGGTCAGCCAACGGGGCTCGCCTCCCGGGTCACGTCGGTGCTGCCGAGGCGGCGGTAGAGGTAGTACGCGGCGCAGGCGCCCTCACTGGAGACCATGGTCGCGCCCAGCGGGGTGCGCGGGGTGCAGACGGTGCCGAAGGCCGCGCACTCGTGCGGCTTCAGGAGGCCCTGGAGCACCTCGCCGCTGCGGCACTCGGCGGGTTCGACGGTGGTGATCCCGCTGACCGAGAAGCGCTCCTCGGCGTCGAACTCCCGGTATTTCCCGGCGAGTCGCCATCCGCTGCCGGGGATCACCCCGATCCCGCGCCAGGCCCGGTCGGTGACCTCGAAGACGTCCTCGATCATGGCCCGCGCGGCCCGGTTGCCCTCGTCCCGGACGGCCCTGCGGTAGGCGTTCTCGACCGTCGCCTCGCCTCGCTCCAACTGGTGCACGGCCCGCCGGACGCCCTCCAGGATGTCCAGCGGCTCGAAGCCGGTGACCACGATCGGCACCCGGTACCGTTCGGCCAGCTCCGGGTACTCCTCGGTGCCCATCACCGAGCAGACGTGGCCCGCGGCCAGGAAGGCCTGGACCCGGGAGGTCGGCGACTCCATCAGGGCGGTGATCGCGGGCGGCACCCGGACGTGCGACACCAGCAGGCTGAAGTTGCGGATCCCGAGCCGCCGCGCCTGGTGGACGGTCATCGCGTTCGGTGGAGCGGTGGTCTCGAAGCCGATGCCGAAGAACACCACCTCCCGGTCCGGGTTCTCCCGGGCGATCCGCAGCGCGTCCAGCGGCGAGTACACCACCCGGACGTCGCCGCCGGCGCTCCTCACCTGAAACAGGTCGCGGTCGCTGCCCGGCACCCGCAGCATGTCGCCGAAGGAGCAGAAGATCACCCCGGGCCGGGCGGCGATCTCCAACGCCTTGTCGATCACCTCCAGCGGGGTGACGCAGACCGGGCAGCCCGGTCCGTGGATCAACTCGATCTCGTCCGGCAGCAGTTGGTCCAGCCCGTGCCGGATGATGCTGTGCGTCTGCCCGCCGCAGACCTCCATCAGCGCCCACGGGCGGGTCACCGTGGCCCGGATGTCGGCCAGCAGCCGCCGGGCCAGCTCGGGATCCTGGAACTCCTCCAGATACTTCACCGCTGCTCCTCCCCGCCGGCCGCCTCGGCGGCCGACGCCCATGGGTCACCGAACTCCTCCTGGAGCGCGCCGATCTCGGCGAACAGCTCCAGGGTCCGCAGCGCCGACTCCTCGTCGAGGCGCTGCAGGGCGAAACCGACGTGCACGATGGCGTACTCGCCGACCTCCAGGTCCGGCAGGTACTCCAGGCAGACGTCCTTGACCACACCGCCGAAGTCGACCACCGCCATCCGGGTACCGTCGCGTTCCTCGATCTCCAACACCTTGCCGGGCACCGCCAGGCACATGAGCCTCTCCTCGCCTCTTCGTACGGTCGCGGTCGCGCCGTGCGGTCACGGTCTGCGCGCGCGGGCCGCCGCCACCACCAGCTGGCCGAGCGCCAGCCCGCCGTCGTTGGGCGGGACCAGCCGGTGGCGCAGCACCTCGAACCCGGCCGCCCGCAGTCCGACGGCGCAGCCGGTGGACAGCAGCGTGTTGGCGAACACCCCGCCGGTCAGGGCCACCGTCCCCAGCCCGTGCCGCTCCCGGGCGGCCTCGGCCAGGCGCAGCACCAGCCCGGCCACGCCGGCGTGGAACCGGGCCGCGACCACACCGGGCGGCGTGCCGTCCAGGACGTCCGCGGTCACGGCGGCGATCACCGGTCCGGGCTCGGCGACCAGCTCCCCGTCGACCCCGCCGGCGCCCGGCCGCACCTCGAACCGGTAGCTGCCGGCGCCGTCCGGCGCGGCGAGCGCGGCCGCCTCCAGCTCGACGGCGGCCTGGGCCTCGTACCCGGCCACCTGGCAGATCCCGGCGAGCGCGGACACGGCGTCGAACAGCCGGCCCATTCCGGAGCTCGCGACGCAGTTCAGCCCACGGGTCAACTGCACCCGGAGTGCGGCGAGTTCGTCGGGCTGGCAGGCCTGCACGCAGGGCAGCCCGGGTGCCCAGGGCAGGCCGGCCGCCCAGAGCTGGGCGAGCGCGGTCCGGTAGGGGCGGCGCACCGCGGCGTCCCCGCCCGGCAGCGGGACGTAGCCGAGCCGCCCGAAGCGTGCGAAGTCCGCGTACCCGGCGAGCAGTACCTCGCCGCCCCAGACGGCACCGTCCTCGCCGTAGCCGGTGCCGTCGAAGGCCACGCCGATCACCCGCGCCCGCGGGTCGATGCGGTGCTCGGCCATCGCGGACGCGACGTGCGCGTGGTGGTGCTGCACCCGTTCCACCGGCCGCCCGGCGGCCGACCGCCGGGCCCAGCCGCCCGACCGGTAGCCGGGGTGGCGGTCGGCGGCCAGCCGTTCGGGCCGCACGCCGGTGACGGCCTCCAGGTGCCGTTCGGCCCGGTCGAAGGCGCGCAGGGTGGAGAGGTCGTCCATGTCGCCGATGTGCGCGGACGGCCAGGCCCGGTCGCCCTCGCCCAGGCAGCAGGTGTTCTTGAGGTCGCCGCCCACGGCCAGGGTCGGCGGTACGGGCGCCGGCAGGGTGAGCGGCCGCGGGACGTACCCGCGCGAGCGGCGCAGCAGCAGCGGTTCGCCGTCGCAGATCCGGACGACCGAGTCGTCGCAGGGCACCTGGATCGGCCGGTCGTGGCTGAGCCAGGCATCGGCGAGCGGTGCGAGCCGTTCCCGGGCCTCGGCGTCGTCGGTGACGATGGACTCACCGGAGAGGTTGCCGCTGGTCAGCACGAGCAGCCCGGGGCCGGCCGGGTCGCCGGGCAGGCCGAGCAGCAGGTGGTGCAGCGGGGTGTAGGGGAGCATCACGCCGAGGTCGGGGCTGCGCGGTGCGACGGCGGCGGCGACGCCGGTGGCCCCCGGGCGCCGTCGGAGCAGGACGATCGGCCGCTCCCGCCCGGTGAGCAGGGCGAGTTCGGCGGGCCCGACGTGCACCAGGGGTTCGAGCTCGGCGACCGAACGGGCCATCAGCGCGAACGGCTTGTCGGCGCGGCCCTTGCGCCGGCGCAGCAGCCCGACGGCGTCCTGGTCGGCGGCGTCGCACGCCAGGTGGTAGCCGCCGATCCCCTTGACCGCCACGATCGCGCCGCCGGCGAGCAGCCTCCGGGCGGCGTCGACGGCCGGCCCGCCGACCGCCTCGGCGGCGCCGGCGAGCCGCAGGGTCGGCCCGCAGTCGTGGCAGGCGATCGGCTGGGCGTGGAAGCGCCGGTCCCCGGGGTCGGTGTACTCGGCGCGGCAGGCCCCGCACATCGGGAAGCCGGCCATGGTGGTGGTGGCGCGGTCGTACGGCAGGGCGGTGACGATGGTGAACCGCGGGCCGCAGTGGGTGCAGCTGATGAACGGGTGCCGGTGGCGCCGGTCGCGCGGGTCGGCGAGTTCGGCGAGGCACGCGTCGCAGGTCGCCACGTCCGGGGGGACGAGGGTGCGCTGCGGGCCGCCGGACACCGAGCCGAGGATCCGGAACCCGGCCCGCCCGGTGGCGGCGGTCGGCCGGTGCGCCACGGACTCGACCTCGGCGAGCGGCGGCGCGTCCCGGCCGATCCGCGCGCAGAACTCCTCGACGGCGCCGGCCGCGCCCTCGACCTCGGCGAGCACCCCGTCCCCGGTGTTGGTGACGTGCCCGGCGAGCCCGAGTCCGACGGCCAGCCCGTGGACGAACGGCCGGAAGCCGACGCCCTGGACCATGCCGCGTACCGTGACCGCCCGCCGTTCCACCGGCGGTGCGGGGGAGCGCAGTTCGCTCACCGGAGCGGTGCGGGGTGCTCGTGGTGCCGGTGCCCCGGACCGGCGTCGCCGTGCTCGTGATCGTGCTCGTGCCCGTTCTCGGGTCCGTGGTCCTGCCCGTGCTCGGGCCCGTGGCTGTGCGGGGCCTGGCGGGCCATCACCGGCCGGTGGACGGGCCCGCCGGCCAGCGCGTCCAGGGCCCGGTCGAGCAGCGCGCCGACGCCCCGCCCGTCCCGGGCCGAGGTCAGCAGGATCTCGACGCCCGGGTTGACCCGGACGACGTTGGCCCGGAAAGCGGCCTCGTCGAAGCCGACCGCCGCGGCGAGGTCGGTCTTGGTGACGACGACCAGGTTGGCCAGGCCGAATGCGGTCGGGTACTTGAGCGGCTTGTCCTCGCCCTCGGTGACGGAGGCCAGCACCACCCGCAGCGTCTCGCCGAGGTCGTAGCCGGCCGGGCAGACCAGGTTGCCGACGTTCTCCACGAACAGCAGCCGGGTGTCCTCCGGCAGCCACCCGTCGAGGTGCCCGTGGAGCATGTGCGCCTCCAGGTGGCACAGTCCGTCGGTGAGCACCTGCTTGACGGGGACGCCGGATCGGGCGAGCCGTACGGCGTCGTGCTCGGTGGCGAGGTCCGCGGTCAGGGCGGCCACCGGGACGCCGCGTTCGCGGGCCGCGGTCAGCTCGCGCTCCAGCAGCTCGGTCTTCCCGCTGCCTGGGCTGGAGAGCAGGTTGACGGCGACGGTGCCGCGGGCCGTCAGCTCCTCGCGCAGGACGAGGGCGCACGCGTCGTTGCGGGCCAGTACCGACTGCTTCAGCTCGACCACACGGCACACGGGCTCACAACTCCTCGGCTTCGGGGACGGGGGCGGCGTCGCCGGCCCAGTGCACAGCGGTGATCTGCAGCTCGCGGCCGGCGACCAGCTCGGTGCCGTCGCCACTGCCACAGGTCGGGCAGACCAGGTCGGGCGGCATGCCGGGGGACCAGCCGGTGCCGCAGGGGCCGCACTCGGCGAGCGCGGGGACGGGGTCGATCTGCAGCTCGGCGCCGGCCAGCGGCGTGCCCTCGCAGACCAGGTCGAAGCCGAACTGCAGTGCCTGGGGCACCACACCGGCGAGCTCTCCGACCCGCAGTCGGACGCGTTCGGCGGTGGAGCCCGCCCTGGCCTCGGCCCGGGCCGTGACCTGGTCGACGATCGCCAGCGCGATCGACATCTCGTGCATCGGCTCTCTCCGACCGCCGTCCCGTCACCGGGCAGGGTGCCCGGCGCCGTCGACCATTACAGGCCCGCACCCCGCCCCCACCCCCACGCCGCGCCGCGCACCACCCCCACCGTCCACCGTTTGCCCCACCCCCAACGCCTTCGGGGGCGCGGGAACCGCGCGGCCAACCACCCCCGCCCGCCACGCGGCAACCCCGCCCCCCGCCCCCCTCGCCTCACATCCGCCGCAACCGCAGGTACCGCTTGATGTCGGGCAGGGTCAGCTTCACCAGCGCGAGCACGGCGCACACCGCCGCACCCCGGATCAGGAACTTGCTCATCTCCGGGCAGTCCTCTCTGCTCGTCGGGTGGCCGCCCCTCGTCGGGCGACCGCCGCGTCTCATCGGGTTCCCAGCGCGGCCGGTGTCCGGCCGGCCTCCTCCAGCAGCCCCAGCACGACCTGGACGGCCTCGTCCACGGCCGCCTCGACGACGGGGCTGAGCCCGACGCCCTCGTCCAGGGTCTGCGGTTCGCACCCCACCACCAGCACCCGTTCCGGTCCGGCGCTGCCGAGCCCGGCGGTGAGCGTGCCGAGCACGGCGAGCACGGCGTCGGGGGTCATCCGGTGGCCGTCCAGGACGGCGGCGGGCTGCTCCTCGGGCTCGGGCAGCCGGGCCTCGATCAGGTACACCGTGCCGGGCTCGCAGCCCCGCGCGGTGGCGTCGACCAGGACCACCGTCCGGTAGTCGTCCAGGAGTTGGTAGGCGAGGTGGACGCCCCGCACCCCGGTGTCGACCAGCTCGGCGTGGGCCGGCATCGGCAGCGCGGACAGCCGCCGGACCACCTCCACGCCGAAGCCGTCGTCGCCGAGGAAGATGTTCCCGACCCCGGCGACCAGGACCCTGCCCGGCGGTACGGTGCCGCTCACCGGACCTCCTCGGGCGCGGGGGCGACCTCGTCGGGCTGGAAGTACAGGAAGCGGCCCTGCTCGCGCCAGAGGTCGGCGCCGGGGTCGCCCTCGACCGTCACGGCGAGGTGCACGGTGCCGTCGACGTCGTGCAGCACGGCCTCCACCAGCGCGGTGCGCCCTTGCAGGAAGAGGTCCTGGGCGTCGGTGCGCCGCCGGCCGGGCCGCAGCACCACCCGGCTGCCCGCACCGATCTGCCGGCCGTCGATCGGCACCCGGTCCCGTTCGGGGTCCACCGAGCGGTCGCCGCCGGGATCCCACCACGGGGTGTCCCCGTCGGGGGCGGCGGCCGTCGGCCCGGTGACGTCGCGCAGGGACCGGACGGCGCCGTGCAGACGTTCCATCACCTCGGCGGGCAGCGAGTCGGCCAGGTCGATCACGGCCCCGGCGCGTTCGTCCGTGCCGCGGGCCTCGCGCTTCTCGCGGTCGGTGAGGGCGGAGGTCCGCAGGGCGAGGATCTCGTCGATCTCGGTCGCGTCGTAGAAGCCGCCGGGGCTTTCGGGGGCGATCGCCGGGTGGTCCTCCAGGATGATCGGCGAGGAGAGCACCACGTCGGCACGCCCGTCCGCACCGGCCAGCACCGGCCAGGTCCGCAGGTTGCGGCATTCCGCGACGGCGCCGGCGGCCCACTGCGGCGGGTCGGTCATGGACAGGAACGACCCGCCGTCCAGACCGAGCAGCAGGTGCGCGGCGACCAGCGAGCGGGGCAGCGCCGCCTCCCGGTCGACCGGGCCGGACGCCGGCTCCCAGTCGCTGCTGTTGGCCACCTCGGCCGTCAGCCGCACCACCGGGTACGGGCCGGGCAGTTCGACGGCGGTGAGCCGGAGCGCGCCCTCCACCCGTTCCCGGCGCCGGATCAGCCGGCCGAGCGGCTGCCCGGCGGTCGACACCAGCTCGGTCTCGGTCGCGGCCGGCCGGTTGAACGGCACCGTCACCCCGTCGCCCAACAGCTCGGCCACCGGGAACGACAGCCGTACCCGCTCCTCGGCGCCCTCGTCCCACGGCACCAGGACCCGGTCCGGCAGTTCCAGCGAGGCGACGGTCGGCGTGGAGCCGTCCGGCCGCAGCTCCTGGACGGTGCGCCGGACCGCGTGCAGGAACCGCAGTTCGACGGTGAGCCGGGCCCCGGTGCGGGGTTCCATCAGCAGCTCGGTGCGCTGCCAGGAGTGCTCGCCGCCGATCTCCTCCCAGGCCGGCGGCACCAGCACCCCGAACTGCCAGCGCAGCCGGTTCTTCGCGGCCGAGGCCCGGTACGGGTACAGCACGTAGCCCTCGAACAGCACGGCGTCGGCGATCCGGCGCGCCACCTCGAACGGTGCGTCGTCCACCTCGGTGGTCGCGGTCACAGTGCACTCCTCTCGGCGACGGCGGCCGGCTCGGCGGCCAGCAGGGTCCGGACGGTCGCCTCCCAGGACGGCAGCGCGTGCCGGGAGCGGTACTCCAGCAGCGCCGCGAGGTCCTCGCGGGGCAGCCGGATCCAGCCGCAGCCCGGGAAGTGCTGGTCGATCATCTCCCGCCACACCGCGGCGGGCAGGCCGCAGGTGGCCTCGCGGTCCCACGGCACCGGCTCGACCCGGAAGCCGCCCTCACCGGTGAACGCGGTCCCGGAGAAGAGCAGCAGCAGGGGTGCGTCGCCGCCGTCCAGCGCGTCGAAGTAGCGGGTCGCGGCCAGGTCCAGGTCGTAGCTGCACGGCACCACCAGGTCCACCTCGGTCTCCCCGGTGAACCCCGGCACGGTCAGCGGGACGTGGGCGAACTGGACCGGGTGCAGCGTGCTGCCCCACCGGGCCGGCTCCCCGAACAGGTCCGCCAGCGCGGCCGCCTCCGGCGGCCCGTACCTGCGCTTCGCGGGCTCGATCCGCAGCTGGCAGCGCAGCGCCAGGGCGTGCACCCGTGCCCCGCCGGCGGCGGTGATCCGCAGCCGGAACACCAGGGTCGGCCCGGCGGCGTACGGATCGGCCCGTACCCCCGTGCAGCTGAAGCCCAGTTCGGTCACACCGGCTCCTCGGTCCGTACGGTCCGGGCGCGGGCCCGGACATTGTCGAAGAAGGCGGCGAGCTCGGCCCGCGCCTCGGCTCCGCCGTCGAATCCCTGCCAGGTCAGCCGCATCCGGCCGACCAGCTCGTAGCAGACGTCGATCGGCACCAGGAAGCACTCGCCGCGGCCGTGTTCGCGGCGCAGCAGCAGGGCCTCGACGTCGGGCTGCAGCAGTGCGGCGAGCGGGCTGCCGCCCAGCACGGCCTGCCAGCAGGCGGGGTCGAGCTCGCTCTCGGTGGCGCCGGCCGGGCTGGGGTAGAGCGCGACCAGCCGGTCCAGTGCGGCGTTGCGGAAGAAGAACGCGGTCCCGACCGGGATCTGCAACTGCTCCCAGGCACGGTCGTCGAGCTCGTGCGCGGGGTCGGACAGGAAACGGTCGGGGACGGTGCGGTACTGGCCCCGCCCTGCGCCCTGCTGTTCGAACAGCAGGGCGCAGGGGGTGCAGGCGCAGGCCAGGCTGCGGTTCTCCAGCCGGACGAGGTGGCGGTGACGGTCGGTCAGGGCGCATCCGCACAGCTCGCAGCGCTCCGGACGGGGCGGCGCGGGTGCCCGGAACCGGCGCAGCCCGGTGGCGGGCGCGGTCACCGGACCTCCGCCGGCGTCAGCCCCGGCCGGACCCCGATCTGCAGCAGCGCCGGCTCCCTGGGCAGGGGCGGTGCCGCCCGGACCTCGGTGATCTCGGGGGCGAACACCGCCACCACCTCGGCGACGGCCTCACGCGCCGGGTCCGTCCCGCCGGAACAGCCGCACCCGGAGCCCGAGCCGGAACCGGAGCCGTCCAGCCGCACCTCCAGCAGGCCCGCCCCGGTGTCCAGGGCGGTCACCGAGGCGCCGGGCACCTGCCGGACGGCCCGTTCGACCCGCACCGCGACGTCCTCCGGGTGCAGGTCGTGCAGGACAAGCAGCCCGGTCACCAGGTGGTCGTCCAGCAGCTCCGCGAGCGGTCCGGCGGCCGGCCGCTCGGGGTCGTGGGCCTGGGCCGACAGCAGTTCCACCGCCCGGGCCAGGCCCGCGCCGTAGAAGTCCATCAGCACCCGGACGAGCTCCTCGGCCGTGGCCAGCGCCCGGGCGTCACCGTCCGCGGCCAGCCGGTCGAGGATCTCCTCGACCCGCCGTCCGGCGGCCTCCCCGCTGGCCGGGCTCACCCGGACATCCCGCTGAGACCGCTGGGCACGTGCATCTTCTGCAGCGTCTTGCCGTCGCCGAGGTACATGTGGACGCCGCAGGGCAGACAGGGGTCGAAGCTGCGCACGGCCCGCATGATGTCGATGCCCTTGAAGTTCTCCGGGCTGTTCTCCTCGAAGATCGGGGTGTTCTGCACCGCGTCCTCGTACGGCCCGGGGGTGCCGTAGCTGTCCCGGACGCTGGCGTTCCACGGGGTCGGCGGGTACGGGTGGTAGTTGGCGATCTTGCCGTCCCGGATCACCATGTGGTGCGAGAGCACGCCGCGCACCGCCTCGGTGAAGCCCACGCCCAGGCCCTCGTCGGGGACCTCGAACCTCTCCCAGGTCTGGCTGCGCCCGGCGCGGACCTCGGCGAGCGCCTTCTCGGCGAAGTGCAGCGCGACGGCGGCGCTGTAGGCCTGGAAGTAGGTTCTGGCCCGGTTGCGCTCCAGCGCGTTGGACCACTGCGGGATCTTCCACTCGAAGCTGGTCTCGGGCTTGGTGAGGGTGCGCGGCAGGTTGATCACCACGCTGTGCCCGGTGGCCTTGACGTAGCCGATGTCGACCAGGCCGGACAGTGCGGTGGACCACAGCCGGGCGATCGGGCCGCCGCCGGTGTCCAGGGCGAGGTGGTCCTTGCCGTCGAACCAGCGCGGGGACATCACCCAGCTGTACTTGTCCTCGAAGTTGCGCTTCTGCGGCTGCGGGATGGTGTGCTGGTTCCACGGGTGCCGCGGGTCGACCGGGTTGCCGAGCGGGTCGTGGGTGACGAACTGCTCCTTGCCCTCCCAGTCCTGGTAGTACGAGGAGCCGAGCAGGATCCGGATGCCCAGGTTGATCTCGGTGAGGTCGTTGGTGACCAGCTTGCCGTCGACGATGACGCCGGGGGTGACGAACATCCGCCGGCCCCAGTCGGTCATGTTGCGGTAGGTGAAGTCGCAGTGGTCCGGGTCGTTGAGCGCGCCCCAGCAGCCGAGCAGGATCCGCCGCCGGCCGACCTCCTCGTAGCCGGGCAGCGCCTCGTAGAAGAAGTCGAACAGGTCGTCGTGGAGCGGTACGACGCGCTTCATGAACTCGACGTACCGCATCAGCCGGCTCAGGTAGTCGGTGAACAGCTGCACGGTGGCGACCGTGCCGACGCCGCCCGGGTAGAGCGTGGAGGGGTGCACGTGGCGGCCCTCCATCAGGCAGAACATCTCCCGGGTGTAGCGGCTGACCTGGAGCGCCTCGCGGTAGAACTCGCCCTCGATCGGGTTGAGCGAGCGCATGATGTCGGCGATGGTCTTGTAGCCGTGCTCCGCGGCGTGCGGCGCCTCGGTGCGTTCGGCCTTCTCCAGCACGCCCGGGTTGGTCTCGCGGACCATCTTCTCGCAGTAGTCGACCCCGACCAGGTTCTCCTGGAAGATGTTGTGGTCGAACATGTACTCGGCGGCCTCGCCGAGGTTGATGATCCACTCGCCCAGGTGCGGCGGCTTCACGCCGTACGCCATGTTCTGCGCGTACACCGAGCAGGTCGCGTGGTTGTCGCCGCAGATGCCGCAGATCCGGCTGGTGATGAAGTGGGCGTCGCGCGGGTCCTTGCCCCGCATGAAGACGCTGTAGCCGCGGAAGACCGACGACGTGCTGTAGCACTCGGCGACCTTCTTCTGCTTGAAGTCGATCTTGGTGTGGATGCCGAGGCTGCCCACGATCCGGGTGATCGGGTCCCAGCTCATCTCCACCAGGCCGTCGTTGCCGCCCGGCCGCGGGGCTGTTGTCGTCATGGCGTGTGTCGTGCCCTTCTGAAGGTCTGCGGGGGAGTTCGGTGCACCCGACCGGACCGGGGCCGCGGCCGCCGCAGCGGGCGGACGCGGCCCCGGACCGGGCGGCGGGTCGGTCACCAGGGCGGCTTGTAGCCCGTCGCCAGCTGCCGGCCGGTGTGCCGCCACTTCGGCTCCTGGTCCACGGTGTGCGTGGTGATCGCACGCAGCCGGCGGATCACCGAGCCGTAGGCGGTGCTCGCGGAGCTGGACACCTTGGCGCCGGGCGGCTCGTCCATGAACGGCATGAACTTGTCCGGGAAGCCCGGCATGGTGCAGGCGATGCAGATGCCGCCCACGTTCGGGCAGCCGCCGACGCCGTTGATCCAGCCGCGCTTGGGGACGTTGCACTTCACCACCGGGCCCCAGCACCCGATCCGCACCAGGCACTCCGGGGTGCCGTACTCGGAGGCGAACTGCCCCTGCTCGTAGTAGCCGGCCCGGTCGCAGCCCTCGTGCACGGTGGCGCCGAACAGCCAGGTCGGGCGCAGCTTGTCGTCCAGCGGGATCATCGGCGCGGCGCCGGTGAGCTGGTACAGCAGGTAGACCAGGGTCTCCGAGAAGTTGTCCGGCTGGATCGGGCAGCCCGGGACGCAGACCACCGGCAGGCCGGCCTTGGACTTCCAGTCCCAGCCCAGGTAGTCGGGCAGGCCCATCGCGCCGGTCGGGTTGCCGGCCATCGCGTGGATGCCGCCGTACGTGGCGCAGGTGCCGATCGCGATCACGGCGGTGGCCTTGGGCGCCAGACGGTCGACCCACTCGCTGGTGGTGATCGGCTGGCCGGTGGCCGGGTCGTCGCCGAAGCCGCACCAGTAGCCCTCGGCCTTGATCGCCTCGTTCGGGATGGAGCCCTCGATGACCAGCACGAAGGGTTCCAGCTCGCCGCGGTCGGCCTTGAAGAACCATTCGACGAAGTTGTCCGCGCCCTGGACCGGACCGCACTCGAAGTCGATCAGGGGCCAGTGCACGGCGATCTTCGGCAGGCCGGGCAGCACACCGAGGACGATCTCCTCGATGCTGGGCTGGGTCGCTGCGGTGAGCGAGACGGAGTCGCCGTCGCAGCTCAGACCCGCGTTGATCCAGAGAATGTGCACCACTGGTTCCTCGCCCTCGGTGGGCGGGCCGGTGGATCGGGATGTCGCCTCGGTGGTCGACGGTGTCGAAGCCATGGGACGCCTCCTCCTTGCGAAGGCACGACAAGACCGACAAATCGGTCCTCTGGCATCTTCCTACCAAGGCCCGTCCCCGCCGGGGAGGTCGGTACGGCCGAACCGGTGGACCTTGCCCCGCCGCTCCGCCGAGCGGGTGAGCACCGCTCGCGCGAGCGGCGCCCGGCACTTCGGCGGTCGGGCACACCGGCGTCCGGCGCGGCTCCGGCGGACGTCCGGCGCGGCGTCACCGCGCCCACGCCCGCGCCCGCGCCGGACCGGGCCGGGGCCCGGGATCCCTGGGAGGATCGGAGGATGGACATCCGCGGACGGGCCGAGGCGCTCCGCCGGCCCGGCGGCGCCGGGCGGGCGCTGCTGCTCATCCCGCTCGCCCTGATCGTCCTGGTCACGATCGGCGACGTCCTCGCCCCGCCGGAGGTCCACCTCGGACCGTTCCTGGTCGCCGCACCGGCCGTCACCGCGTCGTTCGCCGGCCCCCGCACCACCGGCCTGGTCGGCGCGCTCGCCGTGCTCGCCCAGATCGTCGTCGCCGCCACCCGCACCACGGTGATGGACCTCAACCACACCGTGCAGACCACGGCCCTGGTACTGATCTCCGCCCTGGTCACCCTCTTCGCCTACCTGCGCGAACAGCACGAACAGGAGATCACCCGGCTGCGCTCGGTGGCCGAGGCCGCCCAGGAGGTGGTGCTGCGGCCCATCCCGCACCGGCTGGGACCGCTGCGGATCGCCTCCGTCTACGTCGCCGCCGAGGCCGAGGCCCAGATCGGCGGGGACCTGTACGCCGCGGTGCGCTCCGGCCCGGGGACGCGCTTCATCGTCGGCGACGTCCGCGGCAAGGGCCTCGGCGCGATCGGTGACGCCGCCCTCGTCCTCGGCGCGTTCCGGGCCGCCGCCCACCGGCGGGTCGAACTGCCCGCCCTGGTCGACTTCCTGGACGGCACGGTGGCCGGCGACCCGGACGGGTCCGAGGACGGCCTGCCGGCCCTGTCCGACCTGTCGGACCGTCAGGAGTCCTTCACCACAGCGGTCGTGGTGGACATCCCCGACCGCAGCCCGGTCCTGCACCTGGTCGACTGCGGACACCCGCCGCCGCTGCTGCTGGACGACGGCCGGGTCGTCCCGCTGGAGGCCCGGGAGCCGGCCCCGCCGCTCGGCCTCGCCGGGCTGGCCGTGCCGGGCCTGGGCGGCGCCTCCTTCGACTTCCCGGTCGGCGGCACCCTGCTGCTCTACACCGACGGCGTGATCGAGGCCCGCAACGACGCCGGGGAGTTCTACCCGCTCGCCGAGCGCCTGCCGGCCTGGCCCGCCCACGACCCGGAGGAACTGCTGCGCCTGCTCTGCCAGGACCTCGCCCGCCACACCGGTGGGCGGCTGGGCGACGACGCGGCCATGGTCGCGATCGTGCGGCTGCCGGAGACCGGTCCGGGCACGGCTTCTTAACGGACTCTTACGACCCGGGCGGACGGGCACCGGGGCCGCCGGGCCCGGCGTTGACCCGTGAGCACCCGTCACCCGAAGCCGTACCCCGGAGGCCCCGATGTCCGACCGCGTCCCGCTGCTCCGCCGCCTTCCGCGCCGGACGTCCGCCGCCCTCCTGGCACTCGCGCTGGCGGCCGCCGGGCTCGGGCTCTACCTGTTCCAGCCGTGGCGGGCCCTGACCACCACGACCGTCGACGAGGCGCTGCCGACCGCGGCCGTGAGCGCGCCGGCGTCCGCCGCGAACGTGCCGCCGACCGCCGGGCCGGGCCCGGCCGCGCCGGGAACGCCGGTCGCCGTCCCGGTCGGCGGCAGCTTCGTGTCGGGAGAGCACCCCACCAGCGGAACGGCCCGGCTGGTGCGGCCGGGCGACGGCAGCACCGTGCTGCGCCTGGAGAACCTGCGCACCTCCGAGGGCCCCGACGTGCGGGTCTACCTCTCCACCCGGCCGGCCGCCGAGTCCCGGCTCGACACCCTCGGGGACGGCGCCCTGGAGCTCGGCCGGCTCAAGGGCAACGTCGGCAACCAGAACTACACCGTGCCGCCCGGCACCGACCTCGGCGGCTACCGCAGCGCGGTGATCTGGTGCCACCGCTTCTCGGTCGGCTTCGGCGCGGCCGACCTGGTCCCGCAGGCCGGCTGAGCCGCCCTCCGGGGACGGGGCACCAGAACCCGAACGGACGTGCGCCCGAGGCGGGCCCCGACGGCCCGTGCCTACGGTGGTCCGTCGGCTCTTCCCTCGGCCCTGGAGGTTCGGATGTCGTTGGCTCGCCGGGTGGTGCTCGCGGCCCTGGCCGGCAGTGCGGTGACGGGGTGCGGGATCTCGCGGCGTTCCTCGGCCGGCCCGTCGGTGCGGACCGAACCGGCCCCGGCGTCCGCCCCTCCGGCGTCCGCCGCACCGTCCTCCGCCGCACCGTCCTCCGCCGCATCGGATGCGCCGGGCCCGGCCGTCACCCCCGAGCCGGCGGCACGCGCCGTACCGGCGGCCGCACCCACCCGGGCGGACCTGGTCGCACGGCTGTCGGGCACGGCCCCGAGCAGCTGGGGCTTCGAACCGCCGGGCGCCGTCAGCAGCCTGCCCGCCGCGGAGCAGGCGATCGCGCTGACCTTCGACGCCTGCGGCGGACCGGGCGGCAGCGGCTACGACGAGGCGCTGATCGACGAGCTGCGCGCCCGCCGGGTGCCCGCCACGCTCTTCCTCAACTCCCGCTGGATCGGGGCGAATCCCGACACCTTCCAGGAGCTCGCGGCCGACCCGCTGTTCGAGATCGGCAACCACGGCACCCAGCACCGGCCGCTGTCGGTGGACGGCTGGTCCGCGTACGGGATCCGCGGCACCGGGGACATCGGGGAGGCCTTCGACGAGGTGGCGGGCAACCAGGAGGGGCTCACCCGGCTGCTCGGCCGCCCGCCGGCCTTCTTCCGCTCCGGCACCGCCTACTACGACGACGTCGCCGCGCAGGTGGTGACCGCGCTGGGCGCGCGGATCGCGGGCTTCACGGTCAACGGCGACGCGGGCGCCACCTTCACCGCCGACCAGGTCCGCCGCACCGTCGCGGCCGCCGAACCGGGGTCGATCGTCCTCGCCCACATGAACCACCCGGCCGGCGGGACGGCGCGCGGGGTGGCGGCCGCCCTGCCGGAGCTGCTCGGCGCCGGACAGCGGTTCGTCCGGCTCTCCGACGTCGCCTGGTGAGCGGTCGGGGCTGACGGGCCGTCCGGTGCTGACGGGCCGTCCGGTGCAGGGCACGCCCCGGCACTTACCGATGCCCGTCGTGCCCGGCCTCCTCGTCCGCGCGCAGCGACTCCTGTGCCGCGTCCTGCGCCGCGCGGACCTCGGCGTCCACCTCCTCCGCGGGGCGCCGGACCAGCCGGCCGCCGTGGCGGGCCGCGATCGCGTCGGCGGGCCCGGGAGAGGCCTCGGTCAGGTCGACGATCAGCATGCTGGTGCTGTCGTCGAGCTTGCGGCTGAAGACCATCAGGCCCTCGGCCGCGTCGTTGAACCGCTTGTACTCGGCGCCGCCGCCGAGCGCGGTGCCCGCGCCCCACCCGAGGAACACCCCGATCGGGCCGCCGATCAGCCCGACCAGCCCGCCGACCACCCCGCTGAGGACCGTCGCCGTACCGGCCCCGCGCACCCAGCTCTCCGGGACGTCCAGCAGGCCGTCGGCCGTCCGCTCCATCACCGCGGCCTGGCGCACGCCGTGCAGCTCGCGCATCTCCCGGTACGCCTGCCGGGCGTGGTCGGTGTCCTCGAAGGTCACGAACAACATGCTGTGGATCTCCTGCATCGTGCTGCCTCTCGACGGTGCGGCGCGGACTCTCCCGCCACCGTAGGCCCGCCCGGCCACCCGGCGGGGGAGGCCGGGGCAGAACGGGCCCCGCACCCCGTCCGGGGCCACCGGACCACCCGCCCGGACCAGCCGGCGCGATGGCCCACGACCCCCCGCCGTCCCCGGCCCCCGGGCCGCGCCGACCTGACCGACCGGCGCACGGCACCCTTGCGGCGCCCCGCGCCGAGGTGCTGGACTGCGCCCGGACGTTCACCGTGGAACTGGGCTCCGCCGACCGGCGCACCCTCCCCGCGGGCCCGCACCCCGTTTCCCCGCCTCCGGCCGACACCACGGCTGCACCACCCGGCACCACCCGAGCCGCACAAGGAGATCCACCATGATCCGCAAGGTCCTCGTGGCGAACCGGGGCGAGATCGCCATCCGGGCGTTCCGCGCGGCCAACGAACTGGGCATCCGCTCGGTGGCCGTCTACCCGCACGAGGACCGGCACTCGCTGCACCGGCAGAAGGCCGACGAGGGCTACCTGATCGGCACCCCCGGCCACCCGCTGCGCAGCTACCTCGACGTGGAGGGCATCGTCGCGACCGCGCTGCGCTGCGGCGCGGACGCCGTCTACCCCGGCTACGGCTTCCTCTCCGAGAACCCCGAACTCGCCCAGGCCTGCGCCCGGGAGGGCCTGACCTTCGTCGGCCCGCCCGCCGAGGTGCTCAGCCTGGCCGGCAACAAGGTCCGCGCGCTGGCGGCGGCCCGTGCGGCCGGGCTGCCGGTGCTGCGGACGGTCGCCCCGCAGGACGACCCCGCCGCGCTGGTCGCCGCCGCCGAGGAGATCGGCTTCCCGCTCTTCGTCAAGGCCGCCGCGGGCGGCGGCGGCCGGGGCCTGCGCCGGGTCGACGACCCCGCGGCGCTGCCCGCCGCCATCGACGCCGCCATGCGCGAGGCCGCCTCCGCCTTCGGTGACGCCACGGTCTTCCTGGAGGAGGCCGTCGTCCGGCCCCGCCACATCGAGGTGCAGCTGCTCGCCGACGCCACCGGGGAGGTCATCCACCTCTTCGAGCGGGACTGCTCGGTCCAGCGCCGCCACCAGAAGGTGGTCGAGATCGCCCCGGCGCCCGGCCTCGACCCCGGGCTGCGCGAGCGGATCTGCGCCGACGCCGTCCGCTTCGGCCGCGCGATCGGCTACCGGGGCGCCGGCACCGTGGAGTTCCTGCTGGACGAGCGCGGCCGCTACGTCTTCATCGAGATGAACCCGCGGATCCAGGTCGAACACACCGTCACCGAGGAGGTCACCTCGGTCGACCTGGTCCAGGCCCAGCTGCGGATCGCCGGCGGCGAGACCCTCGCCGGCCTCGGCCTCGCCCAGGAGAGCGTCCGGCTGAGCGGTGCGGCCCTGCAGTGCCGGATCACCACCGAGGACCCGGCCCACGACTTCCGCCCCGACACCGGCCGGATCACCGCCTACCGCTCGCCCGGCGGCGCCGGCGTCCGGCTCGACGGCGGCACCTACAACAGCGCCGAGATCACCCCGTACTTCGACTCGCTGCTGGTCAAACTCACCTGCCGGGGAGGGGACTTCGCCACCGCGGTGGCCCGCGCGCAGCGGGCCGTGGCGGAGTTCCGGATCCGCGGCGTCGCCACCAACATCCCGTTCCTGCAAGGCGTCCTCAAGGACCCGGACTTCCGGGCCGGCCGCGTCACCACCTCCTTCATCGAGGACCGGCCGCAGCTGCTCGACGCGCCGAGCGGAGCGGACCGCGGCACCCGGCTGCTGGCCTACCTCGCCGACGTCACGGTCAACCGGCCGTTCGGCGGCGCGCCCGCCGTCGCCGACCCGCGCACCGCCCTGCCCGCCACCGACCTGGAGCGCCCCGCCGAGCCCGGCAGCCGGCAACGGCTGCTCGCCCTCGGGCCCGGAGGGTTCGCCGCGCAGCTGCGCGCCGACGAGGCCCTCGCCGTCACCGACACCACCTTCCGGGACGCCCACCAGTCACTGCTCGCCACCCGGGTCCGGACCCGCGACCTCGTCGAGGTCGCACCCCATGTCGCCCGGCTGACACCGCAGTTGCTGTCAGTCGAGGCCTGGGGCGGCGCGACCTACGACGTCGCGCTGCGCTTCCTCAAGGAGGACCCCTGGCAGCGGCTCGCCGAACTGCGCGAGGCGATCCCGAACATCTGCCTGCAGATGCTGCTCCGCGGCCGCAACACCGTCGGCTACACCCCCTACCCGGACCGGGTCGCCCAGGCCTTCGTGCACGAGGCCGCCGCCACCGGAATCGACATCTTCCGGATCTTCGACGCGCTGAACGACGTCGACCGGATGCGCCCGGCCATCGACGCCGTCCTGGAGACCGGCGCCGTCGCCGAGGGCACCCTGTGCTACACCGGGAACCTGGCCGACCCCGCCGAGCGGCTCTACACCCTCGACCACTACCTGCGCACCGCCGAGCAGTTGGTCCACGCCGGGGTGCACGTCCTGTGCGTCAAGGACATGGCCGGCCTGCTGCGCCCGCCCGCCGCCCGGCGGCTCGTCCGGGCACTGCGGGAGAACTTCGACCTCCCCGTCCACCTGCACACCCACGACACCGGTGGCGGCCAGCTCGCCACCTACCTGGCCGCCGCCGAGGCCGGGGTGGACGCGGTGGACGGCGCCAGCGCCGCGCTCTCCGGCACCACCAGCCAGCCGGCGCTGTCCGCGGTGGTCGCCGCCACCGACCACACCGAGCGGGCCACCGGGCTCTCGCTGACGGCGCTCGGCGACCTCGAACCGTACTGGGCCGCCGTCCGCACCCTCTACCGGCCCTTCGAGAGCGGCCTGCCCGCGCCCACCGGCCGGGTCTACCAGCACGAGATCCCCGGCGGGCAGCTCTCCAACCTCCGCCAGCAGGCCGCCGCGCTCGGCCTCGCCGACCGCTTCGAGGACATCGAGCGCCTCTACGCCGCGGCCGACCGGATCCTCGGACGCATCATCAAGGTCACCCCCACCAGCAAGGTGGTCGGGGACCTCGCGCTGCACCTGGTCGCGGTCGGCACCGACCCGGACGCCTTCGAGGCCGACCCGGGCTCCTTCGACATCCCCGAGAGCGTGATCGGCTTCCTGTCCGGCGAGCTGGGCACCCCGCCCGGCGGCTGGCCCGAGCCGTTCCGCAGCAAGGCGCTCGCGGGCCGCGACGCGCCCGCCCCCACCGTGGTCCTGACGGCGGAGCAGGAGGCCGCGCTGGCCGGCAAGGACGTCCGGCGCACCCTGGACGACCTGCTCTTCCCCGGCCCGTCCCGGGAGTACCGCACCACCCTGCACGAGGACGGCGACCTCTCGGTGCTGCCCACCAGCGCCTTCCTCTACGGTCTGGAGCCGGAGACCGAGATCTGCGCCGAACTCTCCACCGGCGTCTCGCTCTACCTCGGCCTGGACGCCGTCGGGGAGGCCGACGAACGCGGCCACCGCACGGTGTTCTGCCGGCTGAACGGCCAGCCGCGCACCGTCTCGGTCCGCGACCGCTCGATCGAGGCCAGCCGGCCCGAACGCGAACGCGCCGACGCCACCAACCCGCGGCACGTCGCCGCCCCCTTCAGCGGGGTCGTCACCACCACCGTCCGGCCCGGGGACGAGGTCTCGGCCGGCCAGACGGTCGCGACCATCGAGGCGATGAAGATGGAGGCGTCCATCACCACGCCGGTGGCCGGCACGGTCGAGCGCCTCGCGGTGTCCGAGGTGGCCGGGGTCGACGGCGGCGACCTGCTGCTGGTGGTCCGCTGACGCAGGGCGCGGGGCCGGGCGCGGGGCCGGACGCCCCGGCCACGGCGGTCAGCGGGCCGGTCGGCTCGCGGGGAGCGTCTGCTCGGACCAGATGATCTTGCCGGTGGAGGTGTACCGGGTACCCCACCGGCGGGTCAGCTGCGCCACCAGGAACATGCCGCGGCCGCCCTCGTCGGTGGTCCGCGCATGGCGCAGCCGCGGCGACGTGCTGCTGCCGTCGGACACCTCGCAGATCAGCGCGGACTGCCGGATCAGGCGCAGCCGCACCGGGCCGACCGCGTGGCGGATCGCGTTGGTCACCAGCTCGCTGACGATCAGCTCGGTGGTGAACAGCAGCTCGTCCAGCCCCCATGCGGTGAGCGTCCCGGAGACCAGCGCGCGGGCCTCGGAGACCACCGCCGGATCCGCCCGCAGGTCCCAGGAGACCACCTGGCCCGGTCCCAGCGCATGGGTGCGGGCGACCAGCAGGGCCAGGTCGTCGGAGAGCGGGTTGGAGCCCAGCCGGCCCAGCACGGTGTCGCAGACCTGCTCGGGGGAGCGGTCGGGCCCTTCGAGCGCGTCGGCCAGCACCGCCAGGCTGGCGTCCAGGTCCCGGCCGCGGGACTCGAACAGGCCGTCCGTGAACAGCACCAGCAGGCTGCCCGGGGCGAGGTCCAGCTCGGCCGCCTCGAACGGCATCGAGCCCAGGCCGAGCGGCGGGCCGGCCGGCAGCACCGGGAAGGTGACCTCCCCCTGCGGCGTCACCACCGCGGGCGGCAGATGGCCCGCCCGGGCCACCGTGCAGCGCTGGGTGATCGGGTCGTGCACCGCGTAGAGGCAGGTCGCACCCAGCACCGAGGTCGCGGTGGCGCCGCCCTCCGGGGTCTCCTCCTCGATCAGCCGGATCACCAGGTCGTCCAGCCGGGCCAGCAGCTCGTCCGGCGGCAGGTCCATGTTGGCCAGCGTGTGCACCGCCGTCCGCAGCCGGCCCATGGTCGCGGCGGCGTTCATCCCGTGCCCCACCACGTCGCCCACCACCAGCGCCGTCCGCGCGCCGGACAGCGCGATCACGTCGAACCAGTCGCCGCCCACCCCGTCCTGGCCGCGGGCCGGCAGGTACCGCGAGGCCACCTCCAGCGTGGTGGTCACCGGCAGCTCGTGCGGGAGCAGGCTGTGCTGCAGGGCCAGCGTCGCCGACCGCTCCCGGGTGTAGCGGCGCGCGTTGTCCAGGCACACCGCCGCCCGGGAGACGAACTCCTCGGCCAGCCGCAGGTCCTCGTGGTGGAACGGCTCCTCGCGCTGCTGCCGGACGAAGACCGCCACCCCGAGCGACACCCCGCGCGCCCGCACCGGCACCACCATCAGCGACCGCAGCCCGAACGCCCGCACCGACTCCGCCCGCAGCACGTCGTTGCCCAGCCACGGCCGGCCGGCCGCGTTCAGCGACGGCTCCAGCATCGCCCGGCCCTCCACCAGGCCGCGGACGATCGGCGAGGACGGCAGGTACCCGGACAGCTCGCCGACCGACACCACCGCCTCCGGGCACCCCTCCCGCAGCGACCGCTGGGCCGCCCGCCGCAGCGGCGGACTCCCGAAGGCCGGCACCGGAGCCGGCTCCTCACCCGCCAGGACCGACTCCAGCAGGTCGACGAAGACGAAGTCCGCCAGCCGGGGCACCGCGACGTCGGCCAGCTCCTGGGCGGTGCGCCGGATGTCCAGCGTGCTGCCGATCCGCCCGCCCGACTCGCTCAGCAGCGCCAGCCGCTCCCGGGTCCGCCAGCGTTCGGTGACGTCCACGCCCATCGAGCAGACGCCCATCACCCGGCCCTCGGCGTCGTCCAGCCGGAAGAACGAGGTGGAGTAGGCGTGCTCCCGGCCCGGGTCGGCCGGCGTGTGCCCGTGGTACTCGAAGTCCAGCACCGGGAAGCCGGTGTCCAGCACCCGGCGCATCTGCGCCTCCACCGAGGCCGGGTCCAGCAGCGGCAGCACCTCGCCCATCCGCCGGCCCACCCGCTGCTCCCGGGGGATCCCGGCCATCCGCTCCAGCGTCTCGTTGATCCAGATGTACCGGAGGTCGGTGCCCACCACGGCCATGCCGAAGGGGGACCGGGTGAGGAACCGCTCCAGCACCGACCGGCTCACCCCCCACCACGGCGTGGTCCCCAGGTCGACGGCCGACACCAGCCAGCGCTGCTCCCCGGCCGGGACCGCCACCCGGGACGCCTGCACCCCCAGTGACAGTCGGTGTCCGTCCCGGTGCCTCACCGTGACCAGCCCCGCCTGCGCCCCGCCGGTCGGCCGGTCGGCCCCGCTCCCGGCGAGCGGCTCGGCCAGCAGGGCGGCGACCGGCGTGCCGAGCACCTCCGACGCCGGGTAGCCGAGCAGATCCTCGGCCCCCTCCGTCCAGCCCACGACGACACCCTCCGTGTCCAGCACGGCCGTTGCCGGCGGGGTCAGGTCGAAGGGGGCAGGTCGCGCGCCCGGGAGGTCCTCCTGGGGAGCAGACATCGTCGAACCTTCCCACCACCTGGCTCAGTGCCCTCCATTATCTTTTGCGCCGCTCCCCGTTGCGACCGGAGTCCCCGCCCGGCGGCCACCGAGAGTCACGGCCGGCCGCCGGCCCCGGGTCGGCCGGCGACCGACGGCACCTCGCTCAGCGGGCGGGCGCCGCGGAGACGACCCGGTAGGAGGGCAGCCCGCGCCGCCGTACGATCCGCTCCGCGACCACCAGGTTGGGCAGCCAGCACAGGAACGGCACGGCCGCGTACGCGGTGGCGAACCGGTCGCCCGCCGAACCGGTCAGCACCTGCACGGCCATCAGCGCCGGCACCCAGAGCCGGAGGGTCACCCCCGCGTACGTCAGCGCGAAGTTGCGGATCATCCACGCCTGGTGGCCCGGCACGTCGCGGCCGCGGATCGCCCGGTAGGCCCGCCACCCGGTGTACGCCCAGAGCACGGCGAGCGCGCCGAAGCCGAAGAAGCCCACCAGCGCCGCGGAGTTGAACGGTGCCAGGGCCAGCGCGGCGGCCGCGCCGACGCCCACGCAGACCAGGTACACGCGCCCGAGCACCCGGTGCAGAGCCGGCCGGCGGCCCCGGATCCGCGCCGAGAACTGCCACGGCCCGAGCACCAGCGCCAGCCCGGCGAACCCCAGGTGCGCGTAGAACGCCAGCCGTACGGGCAGCGGCTGCCCGCTGTACGCGCTCGCCAGGCCGGCGTCGTCCCGGGCCAGCTGCGCGAGGCTCGCCGTCAGGTACGGACCGACCGTGAAGGCGGCGATCGCCAGCGAGGAGAAGCCCACCCAGAGCCGGCCCGTCCGGCTGCCCCGGGGCGCGGAGCCGGATCCGTGCCCGGCTCGGTACCTGTTGGTGACTGACGTCATGATCCCCACTCCGGCTCGCCCGGGACGGTGCCCGGCGCTGGTCGCGCACCGCGCGACTGGACGCGGCGAGGGTAGGGGTGGGACGGCCGCCGGGTCGTCATACCGGGGAGCCAGGGTCCGGCTCGTACCGGAGTACGTGGCCCCGGCCCCGGCGCGGTCCTCAGCGGGCGGCCGACACCGGCCGCTCGGAGGCGAGGGCGGCGGCCATCCGGTCCAGTTCCGGGCGCCAGGCCCGCCGGACGTTCAGCCGGGTCGGGCCGGCGTCCCCGGGGAGGTGGAGCCGGAAGTGGCTCCACAGCGGGCGCCGGCGCAGGTCGGTGAAGCCGTCGGCGGCCTCGGCCCGCGGGATCCGGTGCAGCAGGGTGCGCGGCCGGTAGTTGAGGAAGCCGATGTCGTGCACCAGCACGGACCGCTCGGTGAGGGTGAGGAAGTACTGCTCGGCGTCGAAGCTGCCGGCGACCAGCGCGTGCGGCCAGGGGCTGCCGCCGGGGAGGGCGGTGAGGGTGACGAGCAGGCGGTCGGCCGGATCGTCCCGCCGGACGGCCTCGGCCGCCTGCTTCACGATGGTCGACTTGCGCAGGGCCATGCGGTCTCTCCTCGGTGCGTCCGTCCTCCGGCCGGGAACCGGCCGTCCACGGGACGCTATGCGCGGGAGGGCGCAGGACGGATGACGGTCCCCACCGAAGGGTTTCCGACCGGCTGCCCGCCCGCGGACCGGCCGACCTCCGTCCGCCGGCCGGCCGCATGCGCCGGCCGGCCGGGGGAGGCGGCGCGGGGTCAGCCGGCGGCCGTCCCCCCGAGCCCGGGGTGCACCACCCCGGGGAACACCCGGATCCGGACGGCCGGCTCGCCGCCGCGGGCCTGCGGCACCTGCTCGGCCACGCCCCACGGGCGGCCCGGCAGGACGACCGTCAGCCGGTACGAGGCCGAGCAGCCGAGGCAGTCGTAACGGTCCTCCCACACCTCGACCTCGACCGTGCTGCCGGGGTCGCGGGCCACGTGGCGGTGGAGCGCGTGGCAGCGGGTGCAGGTGTCCCCGGGCTCGCACGTCCCGCCGCAGGGGCACGGGACGTCCGGGCTGTCGGCCGGCCGCCAGCGCTGGACCGCCAGGGCGGCGGCGACCTCGGCCTTCGGGGTGGTCTGCTGCAGGCTGCGGGCGGCGACGTTGTAGGACTCGCCGGTCGCCGCCATCCGCTCGCGGATCACGTCCTTGCGGACGCGGTTGGTCGTCATGTGCTTCTTCCTCCGGTGCTTGGCCACGCAACCCGGCAGGAGGACGGGGAGACCGGTCTGCGGTGTTCGCGTGAGTCGACGGACCCTTGTCCGCGCCGCCCGCCGCCGCGGGTGCGGGCGGGCCTGGCTCGGAACGGGCAGACGCAGCTGCCGCCTCCCAACCTACCCGGCCCGGCGGGCCCGCCCCTCCGCGCGACGAACGAACTTGTTCGTTACGAACCCGTTCGTTACCCTCGGAGCATGACCACACCGACCCCCGGACCCCGCAGCCGCCGCGAGCGCCCCGCCAAACCGCCCCTCGGCCGGGCCGTGATCATCGCCACCGCGGTCGAGCTGATGCGCGCCGAAGGACTGGACCGGGTCACCATGCGCCGCCTGGCGCAGCAACTCGACACCGGCCCGGCCTCGCTCTACGTCTACGTCCGCAACACCGCCGAGCTGCACGCGGCCGTCCTCGACGACCTGCTCGGCACCGTCGACCTCGCCCCCGCCGGAGCCGCCGGCTGGCGCGACCGGCTCGTCCGCGTCCTCGGCTCCTACGTCGAGGTGCTGTTCGAACACCCCGCGCTGGCCCGCTCGGCGCTGGTCGCCCGACCGTCCGGGGAGCACTACCTCGACCTGGTCGAGACCGTGCTCGCCCTGCTGGCCGAGGGCGGAGTCCCGCCCGGCCGGGCGGCCTGGGCGCTCGACCTGCTGCTCCAGTACGCGACCGCCACCGCGGCCGAACAGGCCACCCGCGGCCGGGCCGCGGACGCCGGCGCCGAGTGGGACGCGCTCGCCGCCGCACTCCGCGACGCCACCGGCCCCCGCCACCCGCAGATCGCCGCCCTCGGCCCCCTGCTGCTGTCCGGCACCGGCCGGGCCCGCCTCGACTGGGGCTTCCAGGTGCTGATCAGCGGCGCGCTGGCCGCCCCCGACCCGGACGCCCCACCCGCACAGGCCGCACCGCCCACCCCTGAGGAGTGCCCGTGACCACCCACCACCCGATCGCCGTCGTCGGCGCAGGCCTCGGCGGCCTCACCCTCGCCCGGGTCCTGCACCTGCACGGGACCGAGGCCGCCGTCTTCGACCTCGACGCCTCACCGACCGCCCGCCACCAGGGCGGCATGCTCGACCTGCACACCGACTCCGGCCAGGCCGCGCTGCGCGCCGCGGGCCTCCACGACGCCTTCCTCGCGGCCGTCCGGCCCGGCGGCGAGGCCGTGCGGATCGTCGACCGGGACGGCACCTTCCGGCTCCGCGACGACACGCAGACCGGCGAACGGCCCGAGGTGAACCGCCACGACCTGCGCCGCATCCTGCTGGACTCGCTGCCCGCCGGCACGATCCGCTGGGGCGCCAGGGTCACCGCCGCGCACCCCCTCGGCGACGGCCGCCACCGGGTCACCCTCGCCGACGGCACCACCTTCACCACCGACCTGCTGGTCGGCGCCGACGGCGCCTGGTCGAGGATCCGCCCGCTGCTCTCCGCCGCCGTCCCCGCGTACTGCGGCATCTCGTTCGTCGAGTCCGACCTGCGCGACGCCGCCGCCCGCCACCCCGCCACCGCCGAACTCACCGGCCACGGCATGATGTTCGCGCTCGCCGACGGGAAGGGCTTCCTCACCCACCTCGAAGGCGACGGCACCGTGCACTCCTACGCCGCGCTCAGGGTCCCCGCGAACTGGGCCGACGGCACCGACTTCACCGACACCCGGGCCGCCGCGGCCTTCGTCCTGGAACGGTTCGAGGGCTGGGACGAGCGGCTGCGCGCGCTGCTCGCCGACGCGGACGGAACGCTGGTCGCCCGCCCGATCCACGCCCTGCCGGTCGGCCACCGCTGGGAGCGCAGGCCCGGCGTCACCCTGCTCGGCGACGCCGCCCACCTGATGTCCCCGTTCGCCGGTGAGGGCGCCAACCTGGCCATGCTCGACGGCGCCGAACTCGCCACCGCCCTCGCCGCCCACCCCGGCGACACCGAGGCCGCGCTCACCGCCTACGAGCGGGCGATGTTCCCGCGCAGCGAGCGGTCCGCCGCCGAGTCCGCCGACGGCCTCGACCTGTGCTTCGGCCCGGACGCGGCGCACCGGCTCGCCGAACTGATGACCGGCCACCGGCCGCAGCCCGCCGGGTAGTGGGGTGGGGGCGCCGTCGGTCGCGGCCGCCACCCTGCCGTCCGCCGCGGCCCGGGTCTCACGGCGTGGCGTCGTGCGCGGCGCTCCGTACCCGGCGATGGCTCCAGACGAGCAGCGCGAGCAGGACGATCCCGGAGAGGACCAGGCTGGCGCCGGTGCTCCACCCGGCGAACGGCAGTCCGGGCACCAGGCCCCACACCACCCCCGCGCCGATCAGCCCGAGGCCGGCCAGCACCGAACCGGCGATCCGCCACCGCGACGCGACACTGGCCTCGGCGCCCTGCATCGCCCGCGCCCGCACCGGCTCGACGTAGCGGGCCAGCGCCGGCACCGCACGGGAGAGCAGGATCAGACCCGCCAGGACCAGCAGCAGCCCCGGCCCCGGCAGCACCAGCAGGACCACACCGACCACGACCAGGACGCTCCCGCCGATGGCCAGCGCCACCCGCGCGACCGGGTGGTCCACCCGCGCCGGCGCCTCGGCACCCGCCTGCTGCTGCTCGCCCATCCGCCCAGCGTAGTGCGGCCCGCAACGCGAGCGGTTCGGCCTCCGGCGCGGGGAGCCGCCGGATCGAACCGGACCGGACCGGACCGGATGGAACCGGGTCGGCTCGCGCTGGTGGCTGCGGGCATCGACGAGCGGTGCGCGCGGATCGGGGCACGCTCCGCCGGTTCACACGGCCGCCCGGGCGCGGCAACCTCCCCGCGTGCTGCCCGGACACTAGTTTGCTGATCATGTTCGTACTTGAGCTGACCTACATCGCCCCCGTCGAGCGGATCGAGGCGGCCCAGCCGGAGCACGCCTCCTGGATGGACGCGCACTACGCGTCGGGCCTCTTCCTCGCCTCCGGCCGGAAGGTCCCGCTGGACGGAGTGGTCATCCTGGCGGTCGGGGACGACCGCGCGGCGATCGAGGAGATCACCCGGTCGGACCCGTTCAGCGTCGCCGGGGTGGCCGAGTACACGGTCACCGAGTTCGTCGCGACCAAGACCGCCACGGCACTGGAGCACTTCCGGCAGCCCGCCGAGTAGACACGTCCGGCGGACCCGGTCGGCCCGGGGGAGGCGGGGCGATGCCCGTCAGGCGCGCTGGGGCACCAGGGCGTGCATCGAGTCGTTCCCCTCCTCCACCACGCCGTAGGTGGACTCGGGGACCTCGTTCCAGGCGTCCGGCAGGTTGCCGATGGGTTCGGAGACGATCACCCGGGTGTCGTCCGAGGCCTGCCGCAGCGCGACGTTCTCCGGGTGCAGCGCCCGCAGCGAGTGGACGTCGCCGCTGAAGAACAGCGAGCGCGAGTGGTGTTCGGTGGAGTAGCGGAACGCCCAGAGCCGCTCGCCCTCGGAGACGGCCAGCGTCATCTGGACGGAGTCGGGCACCCCGTGCCGTTCCGCGGTGGCCTCGACCAGGCCGATCATGCGCGCGACCGCACCCGGGACGTCCTCGCGCAGGCCGAGGGTGAGCGCGAGGTGGAACATCATCTCGGAGTCGGTGGACCCCTCGATCGAGGGGTAGAGCGAGGGGTCCACCGCCAGGGCCAGATCCCGTTTGAGCTCGGTGAAACCGTGGATCGTGCCGTTGTGCATCCACAGCCAGTGGCCGTACCGGAACGGATGGCAGTTGGTCTGCTGCACGGCCGTGCCGGTCGAGGCTCGGATGTGGGCGAAGAACAGCGGGGAACGCACGCAGTGCGCCAGCTCGTGCAGGTTGCGGTCGCTCCAGGCGGGGCCGGTGTCGCGGAAGACCGCGGGCTCCACGACGCCGCGGAGCCCGTGTCGGTCCTCCGGGTACCAGCCGACGCCGAACCCGTCGCCGTTGGTCGTCTCCACCCCCATCCGCGCGTGCAGGCTCTGGTCGATCAGGGAGTGGGCGGGCTTGTAGAGCAGCTCCTCCAACATGATCGAGGATCCCGAGTAGGCCAGCCATCGGCACATGCGTCTCACCGTCCTCGCGAGCGGGCACCCGGCGTCCAGGATCTGTCGAACCGCTCCTCTCCACGGTAGGCCGGGCCGCGCCGTCGGTCCCGTTCGGCGACCGGCCGGTCCCGGTACGGCGCTGAGGCCCGGTCCGGACGGGAAGGACCTGGGGCCTAGGCTCCCCGACATGTCGACCCTGCCCCAGCCCGTCACCCTCCCCGCCACCGGCCCGGCCGGCCCGCTCGCCCCGCCCTCCCCGCTCGCCCCGCCCTCCCCGTCCTCCCCGTCCTTCCCGGTGGTCGTCGAGCGTGCCTGCCGGCCGGAGGACGGGGCCTGCCGCCACCTGCTGGTCTGGCGGGCCGGACCGGGCTGGCGGATGCTCAGCAGCGCGGTGCTCGGTGGCGGCCTCGGTGCGCGGGAGTGGGTGGTCAACGCCCAGGTCAGGCCCGGGTACGGTCGGATGGATCCGGATCGCCACCTGGCCGAGCTGGCCGGGGCGCAGGGCCTGACCGGCCCCGGTGCGGGGCTGATGACCGCAGCGCCGGTCGACGACTTCACCTGGGCCGCCGACGGCGGGGCGACGGCGCTGGTGACGACCGGGATCGGTGTACCGACCTGGGCGGCCGCACCGGCGGCGGCCGGGACCGCACCCGCGGTCGGCACCATCAACATCCTCGTGGTGGCGCCGGTGCCGGTCGCCGACGCGGGCCTGGTGAACCTCCTGGCCACGGCGACCGAGGCCAAGGTGCAGGCGCTGCTGGACGCCGGGTACGACTGCTCGGGGACGCCCTCGGACGCGGTGTGCGTGGCGGTCCGCCGGCCCGGTGCGGGCCCCGGCGGTGCGGACGGTGCGGTCGAACTCTTCGGCGGGCCGCGGTCGTCGTGGGGTGCCAGGGTCGCCCGCGCGGTGCACCTGGCGGTGCGGAAGGGCGCCGAGGGCGACCGTGCGCGCCGCGCGGCCGGGCCCGCGCCGGAGCATCCGGTGGCCACGCCGGAGTGCGCGGGGATCTTCGAGCTCGCCTGAGCGGCCCCGCGGGGACGGGTCCCGGGCATGGGCCGCGGCCGCCGACCGTTCACCCCGCGATCGGGGGGTTGAGGCGCGCGAAGCCCTCCTGCCGTCGGTAGGGGAAGTGCGGGTAGGGCGCGGTGCGCCCGCTCGCCGCGTCCAGCCGGGCGACCTGGTCGGGCGTCAGGCTCCAGCCGACGGCGCCGAGGTTCTGCCGCAGCTGTTCCTCGTTGCGGGCCCCGATGATGACGGAGGAGACGGTCGGGCGCCGCAGCAGCCAGTTGATCGCGATCTGGGGGACCGTCCGGCCGGTCTCCCCGGCGATCTCCGCCAGCGCGTCGAGGACCCGGAAGAGCTGCTCGTCCTCGACCGGCGGACCGTAGTCGGCGGTCCGGTGCAGGCGGCTGCCGGCCGGCAGCGGGGCACCGCGGCGGAGCTTCCCGGTCAGCCGTCCCCAGCCGAGCGGGCTCCAGACCAGGGCGCCGACACCCTGGTCGAGACCGAGCGGCATCAGGTCCCATTCGTAGTCCCGGCCGACCAGCGAGTAGTACACCTGGTGCGCCGCGTAGCGCGGTCGGCCGTACTTCTCGGCGGCCGCGAGGGACTTCATCAGCTGCCAGCCGGCGAAGTTGGAGACTCCGGTGTAGCGGATCTTCCCGGCCCGGACCAGGTCCTGGAGGGTCTCCAGCACCTCTTCCACCGGTGTCGAGGCGTCGAAGGCGTGCAGCTGGAAGAGGTCGATGTAGTCGGTGTCCAGGCGGCGCAGCGCGTCCTCGGTGGCCCTGATCAGACGCGCCCGCGAGGTGCCGGCCTCCTGGGGGCCGTCGCCGGTGGGCAGGCCGGCCTTGGTGGAGATCAGCACCTGGTCGCGGCGGCCCCTGACGGCGCTGCCCAGTACCTCCTCCGAGGCGCCGCCGGAGTAGACGTCGGCGGTGTCGAACAGGCTGACGCCGGCCTCCAGGCAGACGTCCACCAGGCGGCGGGCCTCCCGGGCGTCGGTGGCGCCCCAGGCGCCGAACAGCGGGCCGCTGCCGCCGAAGGTGCCCGCGCCGAAGCTCAGCGCGGGGACCTTGAGCCCGGACGTGCCCAGTTGACGGAATTCCATGGTGGTCCCCCTTGCCGCCGCCGACCACTAACGGGTCGGCAGTTCCGTTAAGATGTCCTCAACCTAACAGACGTCGACACCTAATGGAACGAGGATCCCGTTATGGCGGTGGAGAGTACGGAACCGGGAACGGTCCGTCCCGGCGGACGCACCGCGCGGGTCCGGGCGGCGGTGCTGCGGGCCGCGGGCGACGCGCTCGCCGAACACGGCTTCGCCGGCCTGGACCTCGGTGACGTCGCGCGCCGCGCGGAGGTCGGCCGGACCACCGTCTACCGCCGCTGGGGGACGGTCACCGCCCTGGTCGCCGACCTCCTCGACGACATGGCCGAGCAGTCCCAGCCGCGCACCGAGACCGGCTCGCTGCTGGAGGACCTGCGGGCCAACGCCCGCCTGGTGCAGCGGACGCTGACCGACGCCCGCCAGGGGCCGCTGTTCCGGGCGGTGATCGCCGCGGCGAGCTGCGACCCCGACACCGCCGAGGCCCTGCACCGCTTCTACCGGGCCCGGATCACCGAGTGGGCGCCGTGCGTGACGCAGGCCGTCGGGCGCGGCGAGCTGCCCGAGGGCACCGACCCCGACGAGGTGGTCCGCGCGGTCTCCGCCCCGCTCTACTACCGCCTGCTCGCCAGCGGCGACCCCCTCGACGAGTCCGCCGCCGACCGCGCGGCCGGGGCGGCCGTCGCCGCGGCCCGCGCCGGCGCGTACCTTCGCCGGGCCGGGCCGTCGGACCGGCCCGAGGGCGCCTGACGGCCCGCCCGAGCCCCGGGGCGGGGTGCGGTCAGCGCCCGGTGTCGAGGCCGCGGTGGTAGCGGACGCCGGGCCGGCCGGTCAGCGTGATGTCCTCGACGGCGGTGAAGCCGTTGCGGGCGAGCACGGCCATGGACGCCGCGTTGTCGCGGGTGGTGACCGCCCGCAGCGCGCGCAGCCGGTAGGCCGTGGACGCGAGCCGGCACACCTCGGCGACGGCGGACGTCGCGACGCCCCGGCCGGCGGCCCGTTCGCCGATCCGGTAGCCGAGCTCGGCGGCTCCCGCGTCGACGTCGACCAGGTTGACGCGGCCCAGCAGCGCCCCCTCCTGGTCGACCACGAGGTGGAAGTGGTGCAGCCCGGCGTCCTGTTCGGTGAGCAGCTCGTGGTGGCGGGCGGCGAAGCCGGTGAAGTACGCGTTGCCGCGGTCGGGCACGGACCGTGCGAAGTACGCGCGGTTCTCCGTCTCGAAGGCCAGCAGGGCGGCGGCGTGGCCGGCCCGGAGCCGCTCCAACCTGATCATGCGCGGGAGCGTACCGGACGGCGGCGGCGCCCCGCCCGTGGATTCCGGCGCGGCTCAGCGCCCGGCCGGGGTGCCCAACTCGTGGCGTCTGGACCAGTATCCGGCCGAGATCCGGGCCAGCAGCCGGGCGGCCGGGTCGTCCACCGCGTGGCCGGAGGCGAGCGGCCCCGAGTAGCAGACCACGATGCCGTAGGGCGGCGCGTCCGGCGGGTAGACGATCCCGCCGCTGTGCCGGACGCCGGGGAGCCAGCCGTTCTTGAAGGCGATCCTGGTCCCGGGCGGCAGGCCGGCGGCGAGGTCCACCCGGTGCGCGTTCGCGGCGAGCAGGTCGAGCAGTTCCTGCGGCAGCCGTCGCAGCAGCCGGGCCAGGTCGGCGGCCGTCACCAGGTTGACCACGCCGGCGGCGCGGGCGCCGAGGTCCTCGATGCCGCGGCCCGTGACGCTGTGCCGGGCCCGCGCCAGCCGCCAGACCTCCGCGACGGCGGCCGGACCGACGTGGGCGAGGCAGAGGTTGGTGGCGAGGTTCGAGGAGTGGACGATCATACGGCCGGCCAGCCACCGGAGCGTCCGCTCCGTCCCCAGCGCCTGCCATGGCTCGGGATCGCTGTCCTCCTCCCGGGAGACGCCGAAGCGCGGGCCGTAGACGGCGGAGACGAACGAGTTGTGCACCGGCACGGGGGCGTCGAGGTCCAGGCCGCTGCGGTGCAGGGCCGCGAGGACCGCCACCTTCATGGTGCTCGCGGCCAGGTGCGGCGCGTTGGGCCGCAGGGTCCGCGCCGGACCGCCGGCCAGCGGGCCGACGTGCACGGACAGCGTGCTGCGGCCCGCCGGGGCGGGCCGGGGCCCGTCCTGGACGGCCGCCATCTCGTTCGGCACCGCGTCGCCCCCGCTCCTTGATCGTGGCAGATGCCCAGTCAGCCACCGCCCGGGGCGGGACAGCAGGGCGCATGCGCAGCGCATGGCAGCATCATCCGGCCATCGGAGCGCGTACGCCGGGCTCCGCGCCGGTGAACACTTCCGTACGCCCCGGGCCGGCCGCTCCGGGTTCCCCGGCCCGTTCCGGGCGCGTCCCGGCCCCGCCCCGAGTCGGCCCCGGGGCCGGCCCGTGCCGCACGCCCAGGACCGGCGGCGGCGTATTCCGATGAGGGTATGAATGGATTCATACCTATTGCCTTCGTGTGAGAATATGTGCATATTGGCGGGGCACGCGCGGCCGTACCGTGTGGCGCCAGGCGCCCGGCCTGCGCCGACCCCGACGAGAAGGTGGCGATCATGCCCCTGACCACTCCGACGACAGCGTGGGCCTCGATCTACCGGGGCCCCGACTGGCCAGGCCAGATCAGCCCGTTCGGCACCCCGGGCTGGGAGCGCAGCGCCGCGCGCTGGCTGCGCGACCTCCTCCCGGCCCGCTACTCCTCGTACGGGACGATGACGGGCCAGTACACCGTCCTCGCCCGGCACGTGCAGCTCCAGCTCCAGCACGAGCAGCGCGCCCTGAAGGTGGGCCTGCACACCGCCCGCGTCGACCTCCGGGCGATGGGGATGTCCGACCAGGTCATCGAGCAGACCATCCGCCTGTACGCCACCGAGCTCGGCGTCCTGCACGACACCGCCCGCAGTGTCCGGCTGGTCACCCGCGCCCTGATGAACGGCTCGGGCCTGCCCCGCACGACCTGGTAGCTGCGCCCGCCCGCTGCACCGGCCCGCTGCGCCGACCGGTGGGCCCCGGCGCCAGATCCCCGCCCGGGGGCGGTCCGCGGTACCGGGCCCGCTTACCCTCGTACGCAGCGGCCCGCGAGGGGGCCCGACGGAGAGGTGGATCGTGGAGAACTGGCGGCGGACAGCCACCACGCCGACCCGGGCGCGCCAGGCGCAGCCCCCGGTGGAAGCGGCACCGACCGCACGCCTGCTCGCCATCTTCGACGGACACAGACTCTCGCCCGCCCAGCGGCGCATCGCCCAGTACCTGCTCGACCACATCACCGAGGCCGCGTTCCTGTCGATCACCGACCTCGCGGAACGCGTCGGGGTGAGCCAGCCGTCGGTGACGCGGTTCGCCGCCGCCCTCGGCTTCAGCGGCTTCCCCGCACTGCGGGAGGCCCTGCACCCGATCGCCCTGAGCGCGGTCGCCGCGATCCCGGACGACCCGCAGGAGATCCGCCGCAACGAGCTGCAGGCGGCCGTGGACGCGGAGATCGCCAACCTGGAGGGCCTGCGGCAGCTGCTCGGCGACCCGGCCCCGGTGATCGAGGTCGGCCGGAACCTGGCGCACTCGGTGCCCATGGCGGTGCTGGGCGTCCGGATCTCCGTCTCGATGGCCGAGTACTTCGCGTACGCGGCCAAGCGCATCCACCCCGACGTGCGGCTGATCACCAGCGGCGGCAGTGTCGCCTACGACGCGCTGCTCCAGGTCAAGGAGGCGGGCGGGACGTGGGCCATGGCCTTCGCGATGCCCCGTTACTCCAACGAGACCCTCTCCGCGCTCCGGGCGGCCAAGGAGACCGGCCTGAAGGTCGCCCTGATCACCGACCTGCCGCTCGGCCCGCTCGCCCACACCGCCGACATCGTCCTCAGTGCGGGCACCGGCTCCCGTCTGGTCTTCGACTCCTACGCCGCACCGAGCGTGCTCACCGCGACCATCCTGCAGTCGATGGCCGACGCCCTGCCCGAGCGCACCCAGGCGCGGTTGGAGGCGTACGAGCAGGTGGCCGACCGGCACGCCTTCTTCCTCCCCGACGAGTGACCGGGGCGGGCCGCGGACGGGCGGCCGCGGAGACCGGCGGACTCGGGCGGTGTGCTCCGCACCCCGGGAGCCTGCGATCATCGAGTTCATGGTGGAACGAGTGATCGCAGCATGTGACGGAGCGGCCAAGGGCAACCCGGGCCCGGCGGCCTGGGCCTTCGTGGTCGCGGACGGCGCCGGGGCGCCGCAGCGCTGGCAGGCCGGCCCGCTCGGGCACAGCACCAACAACATCGGTGAACTGACCGCCCTGGAGCAGCTGCTGGCGGCGACCGACCGGGACGTCCCGCTGGAGGTGCGGCTCGACAGCACCTACACCCGCGACGCCGTCACCACCTGGCTGGCCGGCTGGAAGCGCAACGGCTGGAAGACGGCCGGCGGCAAGCCGGTGGCCAACCGCGAGCTGATCCAGCGCATCGACGCCCTGCTGGAGGGCCGTGACGTCAGCTTCGTCTACGTGCCCGCGCACCAGGTGAACGGCGATCCGTTGAACGCCGTCGCGGACAAGGCCGCCAGCGACGCCGCCCGCACCCAGCAGGCCGCCGGCGGCACCGCGGCCGACCTCCCGGTGCCGGACCCGGTGAGCGCCACCGCCTCCCGCAGTACCCGGCCCTCCCGGACCGCCCGGAAGCCCGCGGCGGCCGCGGGTGCCACCGGCTCCGCCACGGCCGCCCGCTCCGGCGGTCGCCGGCCGCTGCTGTCGGCGCGGTTCCCCGGTACCTGCCCGTGCTCGCGCCCGTACGGCAAGGGCGACCGGATCACCAAGGTCGGCGAGGGCTGGGGACACCCGGAGTGCGCGGACACCGGGAGCTGACCCGCCCGTCGAGGGGACCGGACGCGCCGAGCCCGGACGTGCCGGGAGCCCGGACCGGGCGGTCCGGGCTCCCGGGGAGACCGTCGGCGCGTCGTGGGTCAGGGGGGTCAGGAGGTCGGGGGCAGGAGGTCGGGGGCCGGAGGTCGGGGGGTCAGGACACCGGGGTCCAGGACTGGCCCGGAGCGGCTCCGTTCGCGGTGTTGGTCACCGCCCGGGACCCGGCGGCCGGGCCGGCGGTGTCCAGCACCAGGCCGGTCGCGACGTTGGTGATGACCAGGGCGCCGGTCGCGGTGTTCTGGAGGACCCGCCACTCCTGCCACGGGTTGCCGGGCGAGTGGTCGAGCAGGTAGGCGCTGTCGCCCGGTGAGGTGCCGGCCGCGAGCACGGTGTGCGCATGGGTGCCGGTGGAGCAGTTGTCGCTGATCCGGACGGTGCCGTCCGGGTTGGTGGTGAAGGTCCACATCTCCGAGGTGTGGGTCGGCCACCAGGTGTTGACGTCCGCACCGGCGCCCACCGGGGAACTGCAGGTGCCCTCGACCTCCAGCACCTGGCCGCCGGTGCCGCCGGCCGCCAGGGCGTGGTAGCGGCCGTCGTCGACGACCGTGGCCGGGATGGTGGCGGGCAGCGGCGACAGCCGGTACAGGGCGACGCCGTGCGGGGGCAGCTGGGCGCTGATGGTGCCGCCGCCGGCGGCGGTGACGTTGGCGCTCGTGCCGGTCCACAGCTCCTTGGCCGAGTAGCCGGGGCCGCTCGCGCCGACCGCCGCCAGGCTGGTGCCGACCGTCCGGGCGGCGCCCCCGTCCTGGTTGACCAGCAGGACGGCGGTGTCGCCGCCTGCCAGCCGGCGCTTGAGGACGACCGGGGCGGTGGCGCTGTTCGGCGGGTTGCCGACCAGGGTGGCCGGCTGGGCGAGCGGGTCCTGGTCGATCGCGATGACGTCGCGGTTCTTGTACACGGCGAGGCTCGACGCGTCGATGCCGGTCGACCAGGTGTAGCCGTCCCGGTGCTGCACCGTCTGCGCGGCGGTGCGCAGGTCGGCGCCCGAGATGAGCGGTGAGGCCATCATCGACAGCACCGACATCTCGGTGCGGGACTCGTCGTCGGTGAACGGCTTGTGGCAGACGCAGGTGTCGGCGGGCGTGCCCCACAGCGCGTAGGCGTACTTCCAGCCGGTGAACATCATGTCCATGTCGTTCCAGCTGCCCGGGCGCACGTTGCCCGGGTACTCCAGCGCCGTCCGCAGCTGGCCGTTGTACAGGACGCCGTCGATCTCGCTGTCGCGGTCGCCACCGATCCGGCACAGGTTGGCGACCTGCCCGCACCACACACCGGTGGGGGCGTACCCCGGCGCCTGGAAGGCGGGGGTGTGGGCGGCCAGGATCACCGGGTCGGTGCGCGCCGGGTCGTCGGCCGCGAGCAGGTACGGCACACCGGAGTGGACCGGCTGCGCGGACACGCTCAGGGCCACCCGGGGCCGGCCCTGGGCGGCGGACGCGGCGTCCAGGGCCCGCTGGAAGGTCTGCACCCGCGCGTACATCGACCGGGTGAGCTCCTTGCCCTCGCCCTGGGTGTAGTAGTTGTGCCCGTCCGGGCCGATGATCTGCGGGCCGTAGGGGCAGTCGTCGTACTTGACGTAGTCGACGCCCCAGGCGACGAAGTCGGCGGCGTCCGTGCTCTCGTGGCCGAGGCTGCCGGGGTGGCCCTGGCAGGTGGTGTAGGTGTCGGTGCCGTAGAGGCCGAACTTCATGCCCTTGGCGTGGGCGTACCGGGCCAGGTACTCGATGCCGTTCACGGTCTGCCCGTCGACCGTGCGGGACGGGAAGTTGCGCGGGTCCGGGATGAGGTGGCCGGTGGTCGGGTCGAGGCCCGTGCCGTCCGTGCCGCTGACCGGGTTGCCGTTCGCGTCGTAGAGCTGCATCGAGCCGTCCGGGTGCCGCACCAGGTCGGTGCTCTGGCCGGTGCGGTGCATCAGGGACCAGCCGTCGTCGATGGTGACGGTGTCGTAGCCGGCCGCGACCAGGCCGTTGGCGGCCATGAAGTCGATGGTCTGCACGACCTGTTCCTGGTTGACCTGGGTGCCGAGGCTGTTCCAGGAGTTCCAGCCCATCGGGGGCGTCAGGGCGGTTCCGTTGCCGAGCGCGGCGGCCGGGGCGGCCGTGGCGAGGACGGCCGCGCCGGTGGTGACGGTGAGCCCGGAGGCGGCCAGCGCCAGCGTCAGCAGGGCGCTCGGCAGGCGGCGGATTCTTCGGTGCGGGGCGGTCATGGGGGCGACTCCGAAGGACGTGGGGGAAGACCGAGGTCCGAACAGAAACCAACAGGCGTCGACGGTGGGCCCGGGGCGGGGGACAGGCCGGTGGACCCGGGCGGGGACCGGCCTGGCGGGCGACCGTGCCGATGCTTGCCGGGGCCGAGTGTAATTGCACATGCGACATTGCAGTAGCCCCGCTGCGCAAGATTCTGTTGGATGTTGCCCGGTTGTGTTCGCTTGCCTCGTCGTGTGGAGTCGGATGGAAGCGCGTGGGGGTGGGAGCCGGTGGACCCTTCAGCCGAGCGGCAGGGTGAACCAGACGGTCTTCCCGGTGCCGGTCGGCCGGGTGCCCCAGCTGCGGGCGAGCGCCTCGACCAGGGACAGGCCCCGGCCGTCCTCGCTGGAGCAGTCGGCGATCCGGGGGGCCGGCAGGGCGGGGCTGGCGTCCGCGACCTCCACCGTGAGTTCCCCGGCCGTACGGTGCAGGCGCAGGCCGATCGGGCCCCGGGCGTGCCGGACCGCGTTGGCGATCAGCTCGGAGCTGAGCAGGCAGGCGGTGTCCTCGGCCCCGGCGCAGTCCCACGCCCGGAGGGCGGCCCGCAGGAAGCGGCGGCCCGAGGATGCCGAGGCGGGGACGGCGGGCAGTTCGGTGGCGACCGCCGCGAGCGGCGGCGAGGGAAGGTGGGCGAGCAGCAGCGTCACGTCGTCGGGGTACCGGTCGGTGCGGGGCAGCATCGCCTTGAGCACCCGGTCGGCGGCCTCCTCCAGGTCCGTAGTCCCGCTGAACGCGCACTCCAACTCATCTGCCAGCTCGCAGAGTTGGACCCCGAGGTCGCTGTGCGGGGTCTCCACCAGGCCGTCCGTGTACAGCACCAGGGTGGAGCCCGGCGGGAGGGGGAGGACCGCCTGTTGGTGCGGTACGTCGCCCACCCCGAGCGGGACGCTCACCGGCGCGAGGAGTTCGCGCACCGTGTTGTCGGGGGAGACCAGCAGGGCCGGCAGGTGGCCGGCCGAGCAGATCGCCACCTCGCCGGCGTCCGGGTCGACCACCAGGTAGCAGCAGGTGACCAGTTGGTCCGGCAGGTCGGCGACCACCGCGTCCAGCGCCTGCATCAGCTGGGACGGCGGCATGCCCGTCTTGGCCAGCGCGTGCGCGGCCGAGCGCAGCTGGCCCATCACCGCGGCGGCCTCCAGCCCCCGGCCCATGACGTCCCCGACGATGATCCCGATCCGTCCCCCGCCGAGCGGCACCAGGTCGAACCAGTCGCCGCCGACGCCGGCCCCCTCGGTGGATGCCAGGTACCGGCTGGCGGTGTGCATCCCCGGCACGTCCGGCGGCGAACCCATCAGGCTGCGCTGCAGGGTGAGCGCGATGTGGCGCTGCTGCTCGTACAGCCGGGTCAGCTCCAGTTCGGCCCGCTTGCGGTCCGCGACGTCGCGGACGATGGCGGACGCTCCGCAGATCGCGCCGTGCTGGTCCCGGGTCGGCCAGAGGGTGACGTCGACGTCGAGCAGCCGGCCGGTGGCGGAGACCCGGAGCGACTCGTGGTTCTCCACCCGCTCGCCGCGCGCGAGCCGCTCCAGCAGGGTGGTGACGTCCTCCGCGCGCTCCGGTGGGGCGAGCGTCCCGATGTGGCGGCCGACGGCCTCCTCAGGGCTGTAGCCGTACAGGCGGTGGGCGGCGGCGTTCCAGTAGGTGATCCGGCCGTCCAGGGTGTGGGTGATGATCGCGTCCTGCGAGGACTCCACCAGCGCCGCCAGCTCGCTGATCCTGGCCTCCGCCGCCTTGCGGTCGCTGACGTCCCGGATCGCGGCCGAGACCAGCAGCCCTTCGGCGGTCTCCAGCGGGCTCAGGCTGATCTCGACCGGGAACTCGGTGCCGTCCCGGCGCAGCCCGTACAGGTCGAGCCCGGAGCCCATCGGGCGGGTGCGCCGGGTGGCGGTGTAGCCGCCGCGGTGCTGCGGGTGGTGGGCGCGGAACCGGCCGGGCAGCAGGACCTCCACGGGCCGGCCGAGCAGCTCGTCCCTGCGGTGGCCGAACAGGGCCTCGGTCTGGGCGTTGACCAGCCTGATCACCCCCCGGTCGTCCACGATGACCATCGCGTCCGGCGCGGACTCCAGGAGGCCCCGGAAACGCTCCTCGGCGGCGCGCAGTTCGTCCATGTCCCGGTCGCAGGCGCGCTGCCGGGGCATCGCCGGCGGGCTTGCGGCCGGCTCTCGGTCGGACGGTCCGTCAACCGGTTTTCTGCGAGTGGTGACCATGGGAGGACGCTAGTGCGACGGCGCGGTACGGCGGATCGGTGTGCGGAAGCTGCGACAGGATGACCGGGTTCGGTCGGTGGATGTCCCCCGGTGACCGGTCGGTTGTGTCTGACGCCCCTTCCCCCGGTGGTGTCCCTGCCAGGGATCCGCGTTGCCCGGGCGGGGTGCACCGTCCGGCTCTCCCGGCCGGGCGGCGGGTGCGGGGCTCGCCTACGGTTCGTGTGAGGAGGAGGCGCCGGGGCCCCTCCCCGTTCGGTCGACGTCCCGGCTGCGGCCTCAGCGAGGTGCGATCCATGACTGTTGAACAGACCGGCCCCCGTGAACGGACCTGCCCGTCGCCCGCCGTCGGAGCGCGCCGGGCGCGGGAACTCGAAGCCCTGCTGATCGCGTCCGGCCAGGTCGGGGGCTGTTCCGAGCGCTACCGCCGCGGTGTCCTCGACGCCCTCGGCTGGGCGCACGGAGGGTTGGCCGCGGCCCCGATCACGGTGTCCGCCCTGCCCGGCGCGCTCGGCCCGAGCCGCGAAGGGGTACAGGCCGAGTGCCAGGCCGCCTGGGAGGAGCTCCTCGGCTCCACCCGGCGCACCGTGGCCCTGGACTACGCGCGAGGTGTCCACGAGGCCCTCACCCGGGTCTGCGCGGACGCCGGTCCGCCTCGCTGAGAGCCGTCACCGGCCCCTGCCCGCCGACCGCCCCTGCCCGCCGACCGGCCCTGCCCGCCCACCGGCTCTGCCCGCCGACCGGCCCCGCACGCCCACCCGCTCGGCGGGGCCTCACAGTTCCACGTCCGGGTGCAGCCTCGCCACCGTCCAGACCCGCTGCCGCCGCACCGTCAGCGCCGTCACGGCGAGGGCGGCCACGGTGAACCCGGCCAGCACCAGGACGTCCCGCACCAGGTGCGCGCAGAGCCCGCCCGAGATGGTCACCCGGAGGCCGTCCACCAGGTACGTCATCGGGAGCAGCGGGTTGAGCGCCTGGAAGAAGCCGGGCGTGGTCGGCACCGGGTAGAGCCCGCCCGAGGCGGTCAGTTGGAGGATCAGCAGGACCAGGGACAGCACGTCGCCCGGTGTGCCGAGCAGCGTCCGCAGGCAGTGGTCGACCGCCACGAAGCACCCGGCGGCGAGCAGGAGCAGCAGGACGGTCACCACGGGGTGCAGCGGGTCGAGCCCGAGCGCCACGTCCACCACGCCGTACAGGACCAGCGCGCCGGCGCCGCCGAGCACGGCGCCCGGCAGCCAGCCGGCGACCGCCACCGTGACCGCGCCCACCCGGCCGGCCAGGGCGCGCCGGTTGACCGGGCGCAGCAGCAGGTAGGCGAACAGGCCGAAGACCCAGAGCGCGATGCCGAAGAAGAACGGTGCCAGCCCGCGCCCGTACACGCCCGCCGGGTGCAGGTTGTCCCGGTCGATGTGCACGGGCGTGCCCAGCACCTCGGCGGCGCGGGCCACCTGGTCGGGGTCGGTGGGCGGGATCCGGCCGAGCGCGTCGTCCACCGTCCGGGAGAGCGCGCCGGCGCCGTCGTGCGCCTTGTCCGCCGCGGTGCGCAGGCTCCGGGCGCCGTCGGCGACGGCGCCCAGGGCGCCCGTGACGGTGCCCGCGCCGTCGGCCACCCCGCGGGCCCCCGAGTCGATCAGCCGGACGGGGGTGTGCGCGTCGACGAGCCGCTGCTGCAGCGTGCCGACCTTCGACTGGATCTCCTGGGCGCGGGCCAGCGTCTGCTGCCCGCCCCGGTCCGCGGCGGCGGCCTGCGCGTCCAGCGTGCGCGCGGTGTCGTCGGTCTGCCGGGCGGCCTGCACGGCCCGCTGGTACCCCGCGTCGTCCCGGAGTTCGGGGTGCCGGTCGCCGAGACCGGTCAGCTCGGCGACGGCACGGGCGGTGCCCTGCTGCACCGCGGCCGTACCGCCGTGCACCGCGTGCAGCCCCTTGGCGGCCAGGTCCGCCGTGGTGACCAGGGTGGCGGCGGCTCCCGGCAGTTGGCGGGCCAGGTCGCGGTCGAGGTCCGCGGTGATCCGGTCGAGCCGGGTGACGGCCTCCGATATCTGCGCGGCCCCGTCGGCCAGTTGGGCCGAACCCTGCTGCAGGGCGGTGGTGCCGGTGGCGAGCGCGGAGGTGCCCTGCTGGGCGGTGGCCGTCGCGTCCACCAGCCGGTGGGCGCCGTCCGCCGCGGTGCTCAGACGCTTCTGCACGTCGGACAGTTCGGTGTAGGCGCCGCGGACGTACGCGGCGTGCGCGGCCGAGTCGACCTGGGCCTGGAGCTTGGACTGCACCACCTCGGTCATGATGCCGGCGATGTAGTTGTTGGCGTCGTTCAGCCGGATCCGGATGCCGGCCCGTTCCGGCCGGTCGCTGCCCCCGCTGGCCAGCCGGGCGCTGAAGTCGGCCGGGATCTCCACGGTGAAGAAGTACCTGCCGTGCTCCAGCCCGTCGTGTGCCTGCGCGGCGTCCGTGAAGCTCCAGCCGAACGTCCGGGAGGCCTTCAGTTGCGCGACCAACTGGTCACCGGCGTCGACCGGTTGGCCGTCGACGCTGTGCGCCGGGCGGTCCTCGTTGACGACCGCCACCGGGATCCGCTCGGTCCTGCCGTACGGGTCCCAGTTCGCCCACAGGTACATGGCGCCGTACAGCAGCGGGATCAGGCACAGCAGCAGGGGCACCAGCCGCCGTACCGGGCCGCGGAAGCGGCGCAGCTCCAGCAGCGCGAGTCCGACCGCCCTCATGCGCCGACCTCCGGCAGGCGGTCCGAGCTGAGCTGCGGCAGGGCGACCAGGACCGGGCCGGGCGACTGGGACGGCGGAGGTGGTGGCGGCGGCGACGGCGAAGGCGGTGGCGGTTCGGTGGCGCTCGTCAGGAGGGTGCAGCCCGTGGCGCGGACCCGCTCCAACGCCGTCCAGACGGAGGTGAGTTCGCGGTCCGGGCAGCCGAGGCCCACGTCGTCGGCGACGATCGCCGCAGGGTGCTCCGCGAGCGAGAGCGAGACGGCGAAGAGCAGGGCGGTGGCCGGGTCGAGGTCCTCGGCCAGGGTGCGCCCGGGCGGGTCGATCCCGGTGATCTCGAAGGCCTCGGCCAGCCGCGCGGCGGTCACCGCCCCGGCCAGGAGGCGCCGTTCGGCGATCAGCTCGTCCACCCGCAGCCGGCCCTCCAGCCCGACGGCCGGTTCGGCCCGGGCGACGGCGACGGCCTCCCGCACCCGGCGCCCGTCGGACGGGAGCAGGTACCGCCCGACCCGTACCGCTCCGGTGGCCGGTCGCATCCGGCCGGCCAGGGTGAGCAGCAGCGAGGTGCGCCCCGAACCGCCCGGCCCGTGCACCACCAGCAGCCCGCCGGCCGGGACCCGCAGGTCGACGTTGTCGAACACCGGCCCGCGTGGGCCTCGCACGCTCGCGCCGCGAGCTGTCACCTCGACGCCGATCATCTCCATTACCCGCAGGTAACCCGGAATCGGTCCGCCAATCACACCGGAGCACACCGGAGGCCCGGCGACTCGCCGCGGCCGGTCCTCTCCGCCGGGAGCCCGCGCGCCGCTTCCGGTACGCCGGTGTGTGCCCGGGCCGATCGAGGGCAGTCGAGCCGTACCGGAGACCGGGCGGCGAGTGCCCGGTCCTCCGTCCACCGGGAGGTTCGGCGATGGCGATAGCAGGCGTTCTCGCGCTGGCAGTGATGCTCTTCGGGACGGGCCTCGGCCTCGCCGTGGCGGCGGTCGGGCTGGTGGACGGCTCCGCCCGCCGGGTCGGCCGCCGCCGCGCCCGCTGAGGCGGCGACCCGCGCCGGCCGGGCGGCCGGCCACCGCCCGCGGAGGGGTCCGCGGCGTGACGCACACCGTGGACGCACCGCCGGACGCCGGGCTGTTCGAGCATTCCGCGCTGTTCCACCGCACGCCGCAGGAGTACGTGTGCGCCGTCGGGGACTTCGTCCGCGCCGCCGTGCAGGCCGACGAGCCCGCCTTCGTGGCCGTCCCCGCCGACCGGCTGGAGCACCTGGGCGAGTGGCTCGGAACGGACGGGAATGGGGACGGGGCCGAGTTCGCCGACACGGCGGTGCCGGGCCGCAACCCCGGACGGATCCCGGCGGCCCTCCAGGGCTTCGCCGACCGGCACCCCGGGCGGGCCGCGCGCATCCTGGGCGAGCCGGTCCGGGCCGGCCGCTCGCGCGCGGAGGTTCTGGAGGTGATCCGGCACGAGGCGCTCGTCACCACCGCCTTCGCCGGCCGCGCCGCCACCGTCCGGTGCCCGTACGACGTCACGGCCCTGCCGGTGGAGGCGGTCGCCGGCGCCCGGCGTACCCGTCCCACGCCGGTCGAGGACGGGCGCGACCTCGCCTCCGGCCGCGGCGGCCGGGGCCTGTGGATGATCCACCAGCCGTGCGACCCGGTCGAGGTCCGGGCCGCCGAGGACGGTCTGACCCTGCGTCTGCGCCTCGGGCCCTGAACGGCCGGACGCCGGAACGCTCGAACGGGCTCCCCGGCGGCGCCGCAGTGGACCGGGTGGCGGTGTGCGGATGCGCCCGGCCCGGGTGGGGGCGACGGTGAGGGAATGAGCATTCTCGTTGTGCTGGAGCTGGATGTACCGACGAACGTACGGATCCTGGGGCCGGGCCATCGGCCTGCGGACCCGCAAGGACCGGTCCGCAGGGCGCACGCCGCCCGCGCGGACCCGGACGCGTCGGGTGCCTGCGGCCCGCTCACCCTGTGCGGCCTGGAGACCGGCGACATGACGCTCGGTCCCCACCGGAGCGCCGACCTCGACGAGCCGTGGTGGCCCTCCCGCTGGCACGCGTGCAGCGTCTGCGAGACCGCCCGGCGGGACATCGCACCCCCGCCTCCCCCCGCCGCGCGGAGGGCGGCGCCCGCGGCCGCCCCGGCGGACCCCGCAACCCCGGACGGCGCCGCGCAACCCGAGCCCGAGCCCGAGCCCGACGCGGTGTCCGGCTGACCGTTCCGCACCGGCCGTCACAACGGCAGGTGTGACTCCGGCGGGACGGGGCAGGCGAGCGGCCCGACCCCGACCGCGGAGGTTCCCGATGCTCGCGCTCCTCTCCGTCCCGCCGCCGTCCCGCCACGGCCGACCCGGTCCCGGGTGGGGCGCACGCCTCGGCGTGCGCCCCACCCTTCGCGCGTCCCGACGGTCCTGACCCTTCGTGCGCGTGCGAGGGGTGCGCCACCGGCGCGGAAGGGTGCTCCGACGGCTCCCGGCGCGCCGCTGACGCCCCCGCGGGGTGAGGTAGCCTCGCCAACGGCCCGTCCGTCTGTCGTACGACTCCGGGGGCGGGCTCCTTGCTGGCGGAGAGCCGCCCTGGGCGGGAATGGCGCCGGGTGCACGGCCCGGTGGTCGACGAGGGGACAGTGGGGTCGGGCATGGGCGACACGAGGACGGGCGGCGCACTGCCGCAGGCGCGCAAGGGTGCGGTCGGCGCGGTCGGCGAGCCCGAACTGCGACAGTTGCTGGCGGGCCTGACGGCCGTTCGGGACGGCGATTTCGGCACCCGGCTGCCGGACGACGCCGACGGGCTGCTCGGCGAGATCGCCACGGTGTTCAACGGCATGGTGGACCAGCTGTCGCTGTTCACCTCCGAGGTGACCCGGGTGGCGCGCGAGGTCGGCACCGAGGGGCGGCTCGGCGGTCAGGCGGACGTCCCGGGGGTCTCCGGCACCTGGAAGGACCTCACCGACTCCGTCAACGCGATGGCGGGCAACCTGACCAGCCAGGTCCGCGACATCGCCCAGGTGGCCACCGCGGTCGCCAAGGGCGATCTGTCGCAGAAGATCGACGTGGCCGCCCGGGGCGAGATCCTGGAGCTGAAGAACACCGTCAACACGATGGTCGACCAGCTGTCCTCGTTCGCGGACGAGGTGACCCGGGTGGCCCGTGAGGTCGGCAGCGAGGGGCGGCTCGGCGGTCAGGCCCAGGTCCCGGGGGTCGCCGGCACCTGGCGGGACCTCACCGACTCGGTGAACTTCATGGCCGGCAACCTCACCGACCAGGTCCGCAACATCGCGCAGGTGACGACGGCGGTCGCCAGGGGCGACCTGTCGCAGAAGATCACGGTCGACGCCCGGGGTGAGATCCTGGAGCTGAAGAACACCGTCAACACCATGGTCGACCAGCTGTCCTCGTTCGCCGGTGAGGTCACCCGGATGGCCCGTGAGGTCGGCACCGAGGGTCGGCTCGGTGGTCAGGCCGACGTCAAGGGCGTCTCCGGCACCTGGCGGGACCTCACCGACTCGGTGAACTTCATGGCCGGCAACCTCACCGCGCAGGTCCGCTCGATCGCCCAGGTGGCCACCGCGGTCGCCGAGGGCGACCTGTCGCAGAAGATCACGGTGGCGGCCCGCGGCGAGATCCTGGAGCTGAAGGAGACCATCAACACGATGGTCGACCAGCTGTCCTCGTTCGCCGGCGAGGTGACGAGGGTGGCGCGCGAGGTCGGCACCGAGGGTCGGCTCGGTGGTCAGGCCGACGTCCGGGACGTGTCCGGCACCTGGCGCGACCTCACCGAGTCCGTCAACGTGATGGCCGACAACCTCACCGCGCAGGTCCGCTCCATCGCCGAGGTGACGACGGCGGTCGCCAAGGGCGACCTGTCGCAGAAGATCCGGGTCGACGCCCGCGGCGAGATCCTGGAGCTGAAGGAGACCATCAACACGATGGTCGACCAGCTGAGCGCCTTCGCCGACGAGGTGACGAGGGTGGCGCGCGAGGTCGGTACCGAGGGCAACCTCGGTGGCCAGGCGACCGTGCGCGGGGTCTCCGGCACCTGGAAGGACCTGACCGACAACGTCAACGTGATGGCGTCCAACCTGACCGGACAGGTCCGCTCGATCGCCCAGGTCGCCACCGCGGTCGCCCGCGGCGACATGTCCCAGAAGATCACCGTCGAGGCGAAGGGCGAGGTCGCGGCGCTCGCCGGTGTCATCAACACCATGGTCGACACGCTCTCCGCGTTCGCGGACGAGGTGACCCGGGTGGCCCGCGAGGTCGGCACCGAGGGCACCCTCGGCGGGCAGGCCCGGGTGCCGAACGTCGCCGGGACCTGGAAGGACCTCACCGACAACGTCAACTTCATGGCGCACAACCTGACCAGCCAGGTCCGCAACATCGCGCAGGTCACCACCGCCGTCGCGCAGGGCGACCTCACCCGCAAGATCGACGTGGACGCCCGGGGCGAGATCCTGGAGCTCAAGACCACCATCAACACCATGGTCGACCAGCTGTCCTCGTTCGCCGCCGAGGTGACCCGGGTGGCCCGCGAGGTCGGCAGTGAGGGCCGGCTCGGCGGCCAGGCCGAGGTCGAGGGCGTCTCCGGCACCTGGAAGCGGCTCACCGAGAACGTCAACGAACTCGCCGGCAACCTCACCCGGCAGGTCCGCGCGATCGCCGAGGTCACCAGTGCCGTCGCCGCCGGCGACCTCACCCGATCGATCACCGTGGACGCCTCCGGCGAGGTGGCCGACCTCAAGGACAACATCAACTTCATGGTGGAGTCCCTGCGCGAGACCACCCGGGCCAACGAGGACCAGGACTGGCTGAAGTCCAACCTGGCCCGGATCTCCGGCCTGATGCAGGGCCGGCGCGACCTCCCCGTGGTCGCCGAACTCATCATGGACGAGCTCACCCCGCTGGTCTCGGCCCAGTACGGCGCGTTCTACCTCGCCGAGGACACCGCGGCCGGCACCGAGCTGAACCTGATCGGCTCCTACGCCTACCCCGACGACGCCAACCGGCCGACCCGCTTCCGCCTCGGCCGCTCCTTCGTCGGCCAGGCGGCCCGCAGCAAGCGCACCATCGCCGTCGACGACCTCCCCGCCGACTACGTCAGCGTCTCCTCCGGCCTCGGCAGCACCTCGCCGGTCGGCCTGATGGTGCTGCCGATCGTCGTCGAGGACCAGGTGCTCGGCGTCATCGAGCTCGCCACCGTGCACACCTTCACCCCGGTGCACCGCGACTTCCTCGAACAGCTGATGGAGACCGTCGGCGTCAACGTCAACACCATCGTCGCCAACGCCCGGACCGACGAACTGCTCGGCGAGTCCCAGCGCCTCACCTCCGAACTCCAGGTCCGCTCCGAGGAACTCCAGGCCCGCCAGGAGGAGTTGCAGTCCTCCAACGCGGATCTGGAGGAGAAGGCGGCGCTGCTCGCCGCCCAGAACCGCGACATCGAGACCAAGAACCTGGAGATCGAACAGGCCCGCCAGGAGCTGGAGGACCGGGCGCACCAGCTCTCACTGGCGTCCAAGTACAAGTCCGAGTTCCTCGCCAACATGAGCCACGAGCTGCGCACCCCGCTGAACAGCCTGCTCATCCTCGCCCAGCTGCTCGCGCAGAACCCGACCCGGAACCTGACGGCCAAGCAGGTCGAGTACGCCGGCATCATCCACTCCGCCGGCTCCGACCTGCTCCAGCTGATCAACGACATCCTGGACCTCTCGAAGGTCGAGGCCGGGAAGATGGACGTCAACCCCGAACACATCCCGCTGCGCCAGCTGCTGGAGTACGTGGACGCCACCTTCCGCCCGCTGACCAGCCAGAAGAACCTGGAGTTCGAGATCGTCACCGCGGCCGGGGTGCCCGCCGAGCTGCTGACCGACGACTACCGGCTGCGCCAGGTCCTGCGGAACCTGCTGTCCAACGCGGTGAAGTTCACCGAGCGCGGACGCGTCGAGCTGCGGATCGAGCCGGCGGTCGGACCGCAGGTGCCGGAGGCGGCCCGCCGGGGTGGACCGGCCGTCGCCTTCCACGTGGCCGACACCGGGATCGGCATCGCCCAGCAGCACCTGGAGTCCGTCTTCGGCGCGTTCCAGCAGGCCGACGGCACCACCAGCCGCAAGTACGGCGGCACCGGCCTCGGGCTGTCGATCAGCCGGGAGATCGCCTACCTGCTCGGCGGCGCCATCACCGCCGAGAGCACCCAGGGCCTGGGCAGCACCTTCACCTTCTACCTCCCGGTCGCCCACCCCGACCTCGACCAGACGCCCGCGCAGGCCGCCCGGCCCGCCCTGGAGGCCGCCGTCGAGGCGGACCCGGACGCCGGTCCGGGTGCCGAGGCCCACCGGGCCGCACCCGCCGCCGCACCGCAGCGCAAGCGGCTGCTGGTCATCGAGGAGCGTCCGCGCGGCCTGCTGTCGCTGGTCGCGGAGAGCGCCGTGGCCGACCTCGCGGACCACGTCGACTTCGGGGACCCGCGCGGCCCGGTCGAGCTGATCACCGCGGTCGGGGCACAGGAGGCCGCGGCCGCGCTGGCCGCCAAGGCCTGCCACTGCGTCGTCCTGGAGCTCGACCTGCCCGAGGGCGCCGCCCTGCGGTTCCTGGAGGCGATGGAACGCGACCCCGCCCTGCACGGCGTGCCGGTGCTCGCCCACAACAACCGCCGGCTGGGCTCGGAGCAGGAACGCCGGCTGCAGGCCCGCGACGGCGTCCCGCCACTGGAACTCCTCTCCAGCCTGGACGAGTTGCGCGAGCGGATCACCCTCCACTTGAGCGCCGAACAGCCCGGTGACGTGCTGCCCCTGGTCCGCCCGGAGGACGTCGCGCCGATCGTCGCCCACCACGTGGACGGCACCCTCGCCGGACGGACCGTCCTCGTGGTGGACGACGACGACCGCAACCTCTACGCCATCACCGGCATCCTCGAACTCCACGGGATGCGGGTGCTCCAGGCCGAGAACGGACGGGCCGGCATCGAGACCCTCACCACCCACCCGGGCATCGACCTGATCCTGATGGACGTCATGATGCCGGAGATGGACGGCTACACCGCCACCACCGCGATCCGGGCGATGCCCCGGTACGCCGACCTCCCGATCATCGCGGTGACCGCCAAGGCGATGCCGGGGGACCGGGAGAAGAGCCTGGCCTCGGGCGCCACCGACTACGTCACCAAGCCGGTCGACGCGGCGGACCTGATCGACTGCATCCAGCGCAGGCTGCCGGCGTGACGCCTCGACCGGCCCACCGCGTACCCGCCGACCCCCCGAGGAGCAGCCCGGTGCACACCTCCCACCCGTCCGGGGAGCAGCAGCCGCACCCGGCGTGGCCGGCCGGCGAGGCCCCCGCGGCGGACGGCCCGGCAACGGCCGATGCCGCGGCAGCGCCCGATGCCGCGGAAGGGGCCGACGCCTTCCCGGCCGGGGGAGTGGTCGGGCGGCTGGCGTCGACGGTCGAGCGGCTGCGCCGCGAGGTCCAAGAGGCGCACGCCCGGTCCGACGGCCGGGCGCTGATCGACCTGGCCCGGGGCATCCTGGTCGAGCGGCTGGGCTGCGGCCCGAGCGAGGCGGCCCGACAGCTCGACAGCCTGGCCACCCAGGCGGCCTCCTCGCCGCTGGAACTCGCCGCCGACATCGTCAACCAGGCATCCCGGGACCAACTCGCCGACCTGGTCAAGGACTTCGTCACCGCCAGGGCGACCGTCCGACCGCAACCCGACCTCGCGGTCCGGCTGCGCAGTGCGGAGAGCGGCGCGCTCGCCGACGGCGACGTGCAGCGGGCCGCGCAGTCGCTGCTCGAACACGCCCTGGCCCCGCTCGGCGCCTCGGCCGTCGCGATCTGGGCGGCCCACGCGGACGGCTCGCTGACCCTGGCCGGGGCGGCCGGCTTCACCGCCGAGGAGACCGCACGCTGGCACCACGTGCCGCCCGGCGTGCTGACCCCCGCCCGGGGGGCCCTCGCCGAACGCGGCACCGCCCGCTACCAGGACCTCTCCGAGGCCGGCCCGCCGTCGATCGGGCGCCACGAGGTGCCCGGCGGCCGGGTCGCCGTGGTCTCCGGGATCGGCGGCCGGGTGATCGGTGTCCTGGAGATCTGCTGGCCCGGCCCGCTCCCGCCGCAACCACCCCAGATCCAGCGCCAGTTGGAGGCGCTCGCGGAACTGTGCGCCCATCCGCTGGAGAGCCAGCCCGGGTTCGCCGACGCCGCCCCGTCCGGACCGGACCCGGACACCCGGCTGGCGGAACTGCGCGACCTGGTGGACGGCCTGCTCGACCCGGCGCTGCTCCTGCAGCCGCACCTGGCCGCCGACGGCACCGTCACCGACTACCTGATCAGCCACGCCAACCCGCACTTCGTGGACTTCGCCGGCCGGCCGCGCGGCACCGTGGTCGGCGCGCTGCTGCTGGAGGCGTACCCGCTCGCCGCCGCCCCGGGCGGCCTGTACGAGAAGGTCGAGCGCGTCCACGCGACGGGGGAGTCGTTCCGGACGGCGGGCATGCCGCTGACGGCCCTGGTGGACGACGTGCCGTTGACCGCCGTCGCCCAGGTCGGGATCAGCCGGCACGCCGACCGGGTCGTCCTGGTCTGGCGGATCCAGGACGAGGCGCAGCGGGTGGCCAGCCTGTTGCAGCACGCCCAACGCCTGGGCCGGATCGGCGGGTTCGAGGAGAATCTGCGCTCGGGCGAGATCACCTGGAACGACACCCTGTTCGACCTGCACGGCGTGCCCCGCACGGCCGCGCCCATCCCGCTCACCCAACTGGCCGACCACGCGCACCCGGACGACGAGACCGGCATCGGCCGGTTCCTGCGGGCACTGCTGCACCACCAGCGCCCGGCGTCCACCTCCTTCCGGCTCCAGCGGCCGGACGGCATCGCGCGGCACATCCGGGTGGTCGCCGAACCCGTCCTCGGCCACAACTCCGCCATCACCGCCGTCCGCGGCGCCTACCAGGACGTCTCCGCGCAGCACTGGACGGAGGTCGCGCTCGCCGCCACCCGCGACCAACTCGCCCACAGCGAGCAGCAGGCGGCCGAACGCAACCGGCTCACCCTCCAGCTCCAGCACGCCATCATGCCCCCGAGCCGCGGCCCGCTGGACCTCGGTGCGCTGCGCATCGCCGTCCGCTACCGGCCGGCCGAGAAGGACCACATGGTGGGCGGCGACTGGTACGACACCGTGGTGCTGCCCACCAAGCAGGTGCTGCTGTGCGTCGGCGACGTCGCGGGGCACGGCATCGACGCGGCCACCGGCATGGTCGCGCTGCGCAACGCGCTGCGCGGCCTCGCGGCCACCGGTGCGGGCCCCGCGCAGCTGCTGGCCTGGCTGAACGCGGTCGCCCACCACCTCACCGACAACGTGACCGCCACCGCGATCTGCGCCCTGTTCGACCCCGGCACCCGGATGCTGCGCTGGGCACGGGCCGGCCACCTGCCGCCCGTGCTGGTCCGCGGCGGGGAGGCGAGCACGGTGCCCACGGTGAGCGGCATCCTGCTCGGGGCCATCGCCGAGGCCGACTACGCGGAGGGGGAACTCCAGCTGGAGACCGGCGACACGCTGCTGCTGTACACCGACGGTCTGATCGAACGGAAGGACCGCTCGTTGCAGGACTCGCTGCACCAGCTGCTGACCACGGTCCGGCGGCCCGACCGGTCCGGCGACCCCGACGACCTGGAGAGCCGGCTCGACCACCTGCTGACGTACAGCAGCGCGGACACCGACGACGACACCTGCCTGATCGGCATCCACCTGCGCTGACCGGCGCGCGGGCCCGCCGTCGGCCGGGCCCGCCGCGCCGCCGCTACCGGGCCGGGATGATGGCGGTCAGCCACTTGAACGCCGGGGCGACCAGCGGCTTCCAGGTCGAGGTCAGGTGCGGGCCGGTGGTCTCGTACGGGGTGACGGTGGTCGGGCTCTTCGCCGCCTGCTGGAGCGCCGTCGCGTCCTCCAGACCGTCGCCCTTGCGGCCGCTCTCGAACAGTGCGACGTTCGGCGGGGCGGCGGCGTGGGCGAGGAGGTAGAGCGGGTTGGAGGTCTCCCGCAGCTTGGCGTCCTTGGCGGTCAGCGAGGCGGGCTCGCCCGCCGGGTCGTTGTAGCCGGAGAAGCTGATCGCGGCCCGGTAGCGGTTCGGGTGGGCGAGGGCGAGCCGGGTCGCGCAGTGGGCGCCGGCCGAGTACCCGGCCAGGGCCCAGCGCTCCGGGGTGGTGTCGACCCGGAAGTTGTCCACCATCATCTGCGGGACGTCCCGGGAGAGCCAGGTGTCGGCGTTGACCTTGCCCGGGACGTCGGCGCAGCCGGTGTCGGTCGCGCCGAGCAGGGTGACCCGGGGGGAGACCAGCACGAAGGGCGCCACCTGACCGGACTTCATCAGGGGTTCGAGCTGGTTGATCACGTCCATGGTGCCGAACCAGGTGCTGGAGGCGCCGGGGTAGCCGGCCAGCAGCTCGACGACGGGAAAGGTCCGGTCCTTGTACGCCGGCTCGTCGTACTGCGGCGGCGTCCAGACCAGCACCTCGCCGTCGACGCCGGAGAGCCGGCCCTTGAGGTCGGTCTGCTTGACGCTCCTGGGCACGGCGTCGGAGTCCGCGGGGTGGAACGACTGCGCCACCTTGGGGGCCTGGGCGCCCGACGCGCCGGCCCGGTCGCCGGCGAGGCCCTTGTCCTCCGGCGGGAGGGGCACGGCCCGGACGTGGTCCGAGGTGCCCAGCAGGTCGCCCCAGCTGTCGTAGATCAGGTTCTGGTTGTTGACGAGGACGAAGACCAGCATCACGGCCGTGCACTGGCAGAACAGGATGCTGGAGAGGTACCTGATCGTCGGCCGCGGCCGTCTCCGCCGCTCCACGGCCGGCACCCGACCGGTGAAGACCCTTCTGCCTCTCCACTGGGCCATCGCCAGCAGGAGGGAGGCCACGAACAGGACGATCGTGAGGATGAGGAAGGGCGTGCCGGTCAGATTCATCGCGTTGTGGTACCCAGCTCCTGTGCCGCCGGGCCCTGCGCCCGGCGAGAGGAGTGACGGGACGGAACTGCCGTTCGGTTGCCCGTTCCTGGGTAAAGTCTGGGAGATATCTGTGGCTCGCGGCCCGGCCCACCCGCCCGGCCCGCTCCGCCCCCGCGGGCGGGCGGCGGGCCGGGCGGGTCCGGACGCCGCTCAGCGCGGCGGTACCGGGCGGTCGTAGACGTTGTCCGGGGTCGCGATCTCGGTGATCGCCCGGGCCAGCAGTGAGGAGGGCTCCTGGCCCTGGACGCGGACGTCCGTGTTGAGCAGCAGCACCAGGGTGGCCCGCTGCGAGGGCAGGTACACCGTCACGCTCTCGTAGCCCGGCAGGGATCCGTTGTGGCCGATCCACCCGCCGGTCTCCATGATGCCGAGGCCGTAACCGGTGCCCGGGAAGCCGGTCGGCAGCACCTTGAGTCGCTCCCGCTGGGTCCGCGGGCTCAGCAGCTCACCGGTGGCGACCACCTCGGCCCAGCGCCGCAGGTCCGCCAGGTTCGAGATCATCGCACCGGCCGACCAGGCCCAACTCGGGTTCCAGTCCGTGGCGTCCGCGATCGCACCGCTCGGCGTCTCGTCGGAGTAGCCGTGCGCGTGCGGCGAGGGGAACTCGGCGCCGCGCGGGAACAGCGTGTGGTGCAGCCGGGCCGGGCGGAGCACCCGCTGCCGCAGGAAGTCGCCGAGGGCGCGGCCGCTGACCTTCTCGATCACCAGGCCGAGCAGGACGATGTTGGAGTTGGAGTACTGGAACGTCTCGCCCGGCCCGGCGGTGTTGTCGTGCCGGAAGCCGTACGCGAGCAACTCCCGCGGGGTGAAGGAGCGGTGCGGATCGCTCTCCAGGTCCCGCACGAAGTCCGGGTCCGAGCTGTACGGGAACAGCCCGCTGCGCATCTCGGCGAGCTGGCGGAGGGTGATCCGGTCGCCGCACGGCACGCCGTCGACGTACCGGGAGACCGGGTCGTCCAGCCCGATCCTGCCCTCGTCGACCAGTTCGAGCAGGGCGGTGACGGTGAACGTCTTGGTCTCGCTGCCGATCCGCGAGAAGAGGCCGGTGGTCATCGGCGTGCCGGTGGCGGTGTCGGCGACGCCGCTGGCGCGGACGTAGCTCCCCCGGCCCGGCAGCCACAGCCCGACCACGACGCCGGGGATGCCGGCCTGCCGGCGGACCTCCTCGACGGCCCGGTCCAGCCGGGAGGTCACCTCGGGCCCGAGGCCGCCCGGTGGGAAGCCGTCGGGGTGGGTGCGGTCGACGGCGGTGGCGGGGACGGCCGCGGCGGGGGAGGCGGTGGCGGGTGCCGCCGCGGTCGGTGCCAGCACGGAGACCGCGAGGAGGGCCGCGGCGAACAGCCGGCGGGAGGGGGTGCGTCGCATGGGGCAACGTCACCACCCGGACCCGGGCCGCAGGTCCGCGCCCGCGGACCGTGCTCCGGCGAGTCCACTCGTTCGGCGCCACCGGCGCGGCGGACGGCCGCCCCGGGGAGCGCAGCGGCGTGTCACGCGGCGCGGGTGGCGGCGCGCGGGGTGAGTGCGGCGTACTCCAGCGGGGCGGAGGGGTCGATGGCGAGGTTGCTCGGGGCGGGTTCGGCGCCGGAGCGCACGAGCAGGTCGCCGATCGCGGCGATCATGGCGCCGTTGTCGGTGCACAGCCGCAGGGCGGGGACGCGCAGGGTGATGCCGGCGGCGGCGCAGCGTTGTTCGGTGAGGGCGCGGATGCGGGAGTTGGCGGCGACGCCGCCGACCACGACGAGGGTGTCGATGCCGTGGTCGGTGCAGGCGCGGACGGCTTTGCGGGTGAGGGTGTCGGCGACGGCTTCCTGGAGGGCGGCCGCGGCGTCGGGGACGTGCGGTTCGGTTCCGGCGGCGCGCTGGGCCTCGATCCAGCGGGCGGCGGCGGTCTTGAGGCCGGAGAAGGAGAAGGCGTACGGGGGGTCGTCGGGGCCGCTGAGCGGGCGGGGGAGGCGGACGGTCTTCGGGTCCCCGTCGCGTGCGGCGCGGTCGATGGCGGGGCCGCCGGGGTAGGGCAGGTGCAGGATGCGGGCGACCTTGTCGAAGCACTCGCCGGCTGCGTCGTCCAGGGTGTCGCCGAGGTGGACGATCGGGTCGCGGGCGAGGTCGCGGACCAGCAGCAGTGAGGTGTGGCCGCCGGAGACGATCAGGACGACGCACGGGTCCGGGAGCGGACCGCCGTCGAGGGTGGCGGCGGCGACGTGCCCGGCGAGGTGGTGGACGCCGTACAGCGGCACGCCGAGCGAGAAGGCGTAGCCCTTGGCGGCGGCCACCCCGACCTGCAACGCGCCGGACAGGCCGGGGCCGGCGGTGACGGTGACGGCGCCGACGTCGGAGAGGGTGAGACCGGCCCGGTCCAGGGCCTGCTGGACGACGGGGGCCATCGCGTGGACGTGCGCCCGGGCGGCGATCTCGGGCACCACGCCGCCGAAGCGGGCGTGCTCGTCCATCGACGACGCCACCGCGTGTCCCAGCAGCACACCGTCGCGCACCAGACCGGCTCCGGTCTCGTCGCAGGACGACTCGATCCCCAGCACCACCGGCGAACCCGCCATCGTCACCCTCACCCCGCCTTGTCGCAGAAGACATGCATCTGCACATATTGTGCAACAAGGTGAGGGTGTCCCGCCCTCCGCGACGGAGGCCGGGACACCGGAGGGTCCGCGACCGCCTCAGGCCGTACGGTGGCGGTGGAAGCCGCGCCCGGTCTTGCGGCCGAGCAGCCCGGCCTCGACCATCCGGGAGAGCAGCGGCGGCGGGGCGTAGAGCGGCTCCTTGTACTCCTCGTACAGTGACTCGGCGATCGCCTGGACGGTGTCCAGGCCGATCAGGTCGGCGAGTTGGAGCGGGCCCATCGGGTGGGCGCAGCCGTGCACCATCCCGGCGTCGATGTCGGCGGCGGTGGCGTGGCCGGCCTCGGCCATCCGGATCGCCGACAGCAGGTACGGGACCAGCAGGGCGTTGACGACGAAGCCCGCCCGGTCGCGGGAGCGGATGACGTGCTTGCCGAGGGTGTCGACGGCGAACTCCTCGACGCGGTTCAGCACGGTCCGTTCGGTGTGCAGCGAGGAGACCAGCTCCACCAGCGGCATGACCGGCGCCGGGTTGAAGAAGTGCAGACCGAGCACGTACGGGGCGCGGCCGGTGGCGATGCCGAGCCGGGTGACCGGGATGGCCGAGGTGTTGGTGGCGAGCACGGCCTGCTCGTCGACCAGCACCTTGTCCAGGAGGGCGAGCACCTCGGTCTTGACGGGCTCGTCCTCGACGACGGCCTCGACGACCAGCTGACGGTCGGCCAGGGCCTCGATGTCGTCGGCGAACAGCAGGTGCGCCCAGGCGTCCTCGCGTCCGGCCGGACTCAGCCTGCCGCGGTCGACCGCGTGGTGCAGGGAGCGGTCGATCCGGGCGCGGGCGGTGCGCAGGGCGTCCGGGCCGCGCTCGCACACGACCGTGTCCAGTCCGGCCCGGGCGAAGACCTCGGCGATGCCGGAGCCCATCTGTCCGGCGCCGACCACGGCCACCCGTCGGATCTCGTTCATGGCGCTGTCTCCTTGCTCGGGCGGCTCAGGCCGCGGTGCGGACACGGACCAGGTGGCGGGCGTAGGCCTCGGTGGTGAGGAAGGCGGACAGCTCGGTGCCGAGCGCGGTCTCCGTCAGGATGCGGACGGCGTCGTCCACCGGAGCCGGGTCGGCGCCCTCGGCCAGCAGGGCGGCCCGTTCGGTGTCGATCAGCCGCCGCACCAGGTCCGCGGTGACCAGCGAGCCCCCGGTCAGCCGCGAGCAGTGGTGCTGCCACTGCCACAGCTGGCAGCGGGCGATCTCGGCGGTGGCGACGTCCTCCATCAGACCGAACACGGCGACCGCGCCGGAGCCGCCGAGCCACGCGGTCAGGTAGCGCAGCGCCACCGCCACGTTGGAGCGCACCCCCTCGTCGGTCGGCAGGCCGACGGACAGGCGCTGGACGGCGAGGAGGTCGGCGGCGGTCACCTCGACGTCCTCGCGGCTCCGGTCGATCTGGTGCGGCCGCTCGCCGAGGACGCCGTCGAACACCTCCCGGCAGGTCGCGACCAGGCCGGGATGGGCGACCCAGGAGCCGTCGAAGCCGTCGCCGGCCTCGCGTTCCTTGTCCAGCCGGACCTTGGCGAGGGCGGCCTCGTTGGCGGCCGGGTCGCGGCTGGGGATCGCGGCGGCCATCCCGCCGACGGCGTGCGCGCCGCGTCGGTGGCAGGTGCGCACCAGCAGGTCGGTGTAGGCCCGCAGGAAGGGCTGGGTCATGGTGAGGGTGGCGCGGTCCGGCAGCACGTAGCGGGGGCCGTGGCCGGCGAAGTTCTTGATCAGGCTGAACAGGTAGTCCCAGCGGCCCGCGTTGAGGCCGGCGGCGTGCTCGCGCAGCTCGTACAGGATCTCGTCCATCTCGAACGCCGCGGTGATGGTCTCGATCAGGACGGTGGCGCGGATCGTGCCGTGGGCGATGCCCAGCTCGGCCTGGGCGAAGGTGAAGACCTCGTTCCACAGCCGCGCTTCGAGGTGGTTCTCCAGCTTGGGGAGGTAGAAGTACGGGCCGCTGCCGTTCGCGATCTGACGCCGCCCGCAGTGGAACAGGTACAGGCCGAAGTCGGTGAGCGCGCCGACGGCCGGACGGCCGTCGATCAGCAGGTGGGCCTCGTCCAGGTGCCAGCCGCGCGGGCGGACCACGATGGTCGCCGGGCTGTCGCCGATCCGGTAGCGCCGGCCGTCGGCGGTGGTGTCGTCGATCCGCCGCTGCACGGCGTCCAGCAGGTTGAGCTGGCCGGACACGAGGTTGTGCCAGGTGGGCGCGGTGGCGTCCTCGAAGTCGGCGAGCCAGACCTCGGCGCCGGAGTTGAGGGCGTTGACGGTCATCCGGCGCTCCGGCGGGCCGGTGATCTCCACCCGGCGGTCGGCGAGGCCGGGCGCGATCGGTGCGACCCGCCAGGTGGGGTCCTCCCGGACGGCGCGGGTCTCCGGGAGGAAGTCCAGGGTGCCCGTCGCGGCCAGGACGGCGGCCCGGCGGCGGCGCTCGGCGAGCAGTTCGGTGCGCCGGTCGGCGAAGGCGTCGTGCAGGGCCGCCACGAAGTGCAGGGCTTCGGGGGTGAGGATCTCGTCGAACCGCTCCTCGGGCTCACCGAGGATCTCGATACGGCTGGTCAGGGTCATCCGGCTCTCCAGGAAGGTGGGGCCCGGGGCCGCGTCTCCCTACGCGGCCCCGGGCGGTGACGGCCACCGGGTCCCGTCCCTCAACGGGACCCCGGGCGGAGGTGTCGGGAGGCCGGCCGGACGTGGGGGATCCGGCCGGGCCTGATCAGTGGAACTGCTCGGTCTCGGTGGAGCCGGTCAGGGCGAGCGTCTCGGCGTTCGGGTTGAGCGCGGTGGAGATCCGGTCGAAGTAGCCCGTGCCGACCTCGCGCTGGTGCTTGACCGCGGTGTAGCCGTCCGCCACGGCCGCGAACTCCGCCTCCTGGAGGTCGACGTAGGCCGTCATGCCGCTCTCGGCGTAGCCGCGGGCCAGCTGGAACATCGAGTGGTTGAGCGCGTGGAAGCCGGCCAGCGTGATGAACTGGAAGCGGTAGCCCATCGCGCCCAGCTCGCGCTGGAACTTGGCGATCTGGTCGTCGTCCAGGGCGGCCTTCCAGTTGAAGGACGGCGAGCAGTTGTAGGCCAGCATCTGGTCCGGGTACTCGGCCTTGACGGCCTCGGCGAACTCGCGGGCCTGCGCCAGGTCCGGCGTGCCGGTCTCCACCCACAGCAGGTCCGCGTACGGGGCGAACGCCAGGCCGCGGGAGATCACCGGGGCCATGCCCGGCTCGACGCGGTAGAAGCCCTCGGCGGTGCGCTCGCCGGTGCAGAACCGGGCGTCGCGCTCGTCGACGTCGGTGGTCAGCAGGTTGGCGGCCAGCGCGTCGGTGCGGGCCACGATCACGGTCGGCACGTCCGCGATGTCGGCCGCCAGGCGGGCCGCGTTGAGCGTGCGCACGTGCTGGGCGGTGGGGACCAGGACCTTGCCGCCGAGGTGGCCGCACTTCTTCTCGGAGGCCAGCTGGTCCTCGTAGTGGATGCCCGCCGCCCCGGCCGCGATCATGCCCTTGGTGAGCTCGAACGCGTTCAGCGAACCGCCGAAGCCGGCCTCCGCGTCGGCGACGATCGGCACCAGCCAGTCCGGACCGGCGTCACCCTCGGCGGCGTCGATCTCATCCGCCCGCAGCAGCGCGTTGTTGATCCGGCGCACCACCTGGGGAACGGAGTTGGCGGGGTACAGGCTCTGGTCCGGGTAGGTCTGCCCGGCCTGGTTGGCGTCGGCGGCGACCTGCCAGCCCGACAGGTAGATCGCCTGCAGCCCGGCCCTCACCATCTGCACCGCCTGACCGCCGGTCAGCGCGCCGAGCGCGTGGATGTAGTCCCGCTCGTGCAGCTGCGACCACAGTCGCTCGGCGCCGCGCCGGGCCAGCGTGTGCTCCTCGCGGACCGTGCCGGACAGCCACACCACGTCGGCCGCGGTGTAGGTCCGCTCGACGCCCGCCCAGCGGGGGTCGGACGCCCACCGGGCGGCCAGCTCCGCCGTCTGCTGCTCCTGCTGCTGCCGAACCGACTGCGTCATGATCCGCTCCCGGGAATGCTCGTTGCGAAGGGTGTGAGGATGCTCACCCCGCGAGGTGGGGGTGCGGCCGGAGCGCCGGGCAGACGGCCTGGGCCGCCAAGACGTTGTTGCCCCCCAAGGCCCGCCGCCAGGTCGCACATATCTGGTGGAGCGGGCCTTTCGTGGTGCGCCTGCCGGCCGCAGCACCGACTCTGACACCCGCCGCGACGGCCGTCACCGGTGGCCGGATGCCATCTTCTGCGAACCGGATCCTGTGAATCCGCGAAGCATGCGAAGATCTTGCCCCGCTCCTCCCGGCTATGCTGCCCGGCACCCGAACAGTCGGCGACGAACGGAGACGGCTCGATGGGACGGACCTTTGCCGGAGCGCGGCTGCGCCGCCTGCGCGAGGACCGCGGGCTCAGCCAGGCGGCCCTGGCCCGGCTGCTCGAACTCTCGCCCAGCTACCTCAACCAGCTGGAGCACGACGCCCGCCCGCTCACCGTCCCGGTGCTGCTGCGGCTCACCGAGGCCTTCGGCGTCGACGCAGGCTACTTCGCCCCGCCGGACACCGCCCGGCTCACCGCCGACCTCCGCGACTGCCTAGGCGAGGAACTCGCCACCGGCCGCGTCACCCCCGGCGACCTGAACGACCTGGCCGCCCGACTGCCCGCCGTGGCCCGGCTGCTGACCGACCTGAGCCGCAGCCGCCGGGCCGTCGCCGAACAGCTCGCCGTCCTCGCCGGCGACCGCGGCCCGGCCCCCGACACCGCGCGCACCCCGCACGAGCAGGTCCGCGAGTACTTCTACCGCCGCAGGAACTACGTCCACGAACTCGACCTGGCCGCCGAGGAGTTGGCGTCCGGCATCGGGCTGCGGCGCGGCGGGGTCAGGGCGGTGCTCGCCGAACGCCTCGCGTCCGCGCACGGAGTCCGGCTGGCCACGGGGGGCGAGCGCCTGCACGCGTACGACCCGCAGGCCCGGGTGCTGCGGCTCTCGGACCGGCTGCGCCCCGGCCAGCAGGCCTTCCGGATGGCCACCCAACTGGCCTACCTGGAGCACGACCCGCTGCTGTCCGACCTCGCCGCGCAGGACAGCCCGACCGGCTCCACCGCCTGGTCGCTCACCCGGATCGGCCTCGCCAACCACTTCGCCGCCGCCCTCGTCCTGCCGTACGCCGCCTTCCACGCCGAGGCGGAGGCGGCCCGCTACGACATCGAACACCTCGCCGACCACTTCGGCGTCGGCTACGAGACCGTCTGCCACCGGCTCAGCACCCTCCAGCGGCCCCGGCTGCGCGGGGTGCCCTTCTCCTTCGTCCGGGTGGACCGGGCCGGCAACGTCTCCAAACGGCAGTCCGCCACCGACTTCCACTTCTCCCGCACCGGCGGCACCTGCCCGCTCTGGAACGTCTACGAGGCCTTCGCCGCGCCCGGCCGGGTGCACGTCCAGGTCGCCGCCATGCCGGACGGCCGGCGCTACCTGTGGACCGCCCGCGCGGTCACCCGCTCGCCGGGCGGCTGGGGGAAGCCCGGAAAGACCTTCGCCATCGGCCTCGGCTGCGAACTGCGGCACGCCGCACGCCTGGTGTACTCCACCGGCCTCGACCTCGGGGACCAGGGCGCGGCCACCCCGATCGGCCTCGGCTGCAAGGTCTGCGAACGCCCCGCCTGCCCGCAGCGCGCCGCACCCGCCCTCGGCCTGCCCCTGGCGGTGGACGAGCACGCCAGCACCTTCGTCCCGTACCCCGTCCGCACCGGGCCCGCGGAGTGAGGCCCGACGTGCCGGCGGGGACGACCCCGCCGGCGGCCCTGCGGGTGGCGGGACCGCAGGGCGTCCGGCAGCGGGGCGTCCGGCAGCGTCGCGGCCGACGCGGGGCCGCGCCGTCATCGTCGCGGTGACCACCCGGCCGACCGGCCACCCGGCCGACCTGGCGGCCGGCGAGCGCCCCGAAGGCCTCGCGGAAACCGCCCTGCGCCGCCGAGCGACACCGCACGGACGGCCGCGGACCGTCCCACGCCGCCATCCGCCATCCGGACGACCGCGGACCGGGCCGGCGCGATGGCCGTAGGCTGTGCCTCGCAGTCGGTTCGCCCCGCCAGCCAGGCGGGAGCGTCGTAAGAGGGAACCCGGTGGGAATCCGGGACTGCCCCGCAGCGGTGAGTGGGAACGACCGCCGTCACATGCACTGGGCCCGTCGGGGCCCGGGAAGCGACGGCCAGTAGGTGTCCGCCTTCGACAGGTGGACGTGCCCGCGAGTCCGAAGACCTGCCACTGCCCGCGTGCGACCGCACGCGGTGATCTCGGTGACCTCGTGGGCGGGTCGGCGGAGCGGGCGGGCACCCGGTGGTGCCGCGCCCCCACCCTCGTACCCCCGTGCCTCCGTGCTCTCCCGGGATCGCAACGCGACTCGCGAAGGAGAGTTCCGTGTCATCGAGCTCCACCACCCCGCAGGCAAGCCCGCAGGCCACCGTGTACGGCTACCCGAGGCAGGGCCCGAACCGGGAGCTGAAGAAGGCGGTCGAGGGCTACTGGGCCGGCCGCGTCACCGCCGCAGACCTGCGCTCCACCGCCGCCGGGCTGCGCCGCGACAACTGGCGGCGGCTGGCCGAGGCCGGCGTCACCGAGGTTCCCACCGGCGACTTCTCGCTCTACGACCACGTGCTGGACACCACCGTCGCCGTCGGCGCGATCCCGCCGCGCCACCGCGCCGCCGTGGACGCCGACCCGCTGGACGGCTACTTCGCCATGGCCCGCGGCACCCAGGACGTGGCGCCGCTGGAGATGACCAAGTGGTTCGACACCAACTACCACTACCTGGTGCCGGAGTTGGGCCCGGACACGGTCTTCGCCGCCAACTCCGCCAAGGCGGTGTCCGAGCTGCGCGAGGCGCTGCTCCTCGGCCACCGCGCCCGCCCGGTGCTGGTCGGCCCGCTGACCTACCTGCTGCTCGCCAAGCCCGCGCCCGGCACGGCCGCCGACTTCCAGCCGGTCACCCTGCTCGACCGGCTGCTGCCCGTCTACGCCGACCTGCTCGCGGACCTGCGCGCGGCCGGCGCCGAGTGGGTCCAGCTGGACGAGCCCGCCCTCGTCCAGGACCGCACCCCGGCCGAACTGGGCGCCGCCGCACGGGTCTACCGCGAACTCGGCGCGCTCACCGACCGGCCGAGCATCCTGGTGGCGACCTACTTCGACCGGGCCGGCGAGGCGCTGAAGGTCCTCGCCAGGGCCCCGATCGAGGGCGTCGGCCTGGACTTCACCGGCCCCGCCGCCGCGAACCTCGCCGACCTCGCCGCCGTCGGCGGGCTGCCCGGCAAGCGGCTGATCGCCGGCGTGGTGGACGGCCGCAACATCTGGATCAACGACCTGGAGAGGTCCCTCACCACCCTGGCCACGCTGCTCGGCCTCGCCGGCCGGGTCGACGTCGCCCCCTCCTGCTCGCTGCTGCACGTCCCGCTGGACGCCACCGCCGAACGCGACCTCGACCCGCAGGTGGCCCGGTGGCTCGCCTTCGCCCGGCAGAAGACGGCCGAGATCGCCACCCTCACCCGGGGCCTGCGCGAGGGCACCGACGTGATCGGCGCCGAACTCGCCGCCAACCGCGCCGACCTGGCCTCCCGGGCCGCCTCCGCGCTCACCCACGACCCGGCCGTCCGCGCGCGGGTCGCGGCCACCACCACCGCCGACGCCCGCCGCGCCCAGGCGTACCCCGAGCGCGCCTCGGCCCAACGGGCGCGCCTCCGACTGCCGTTGCTGCCCACCACCACCATCGGATCCTTCCCGCAGACCGCCGAGCTGCGGGTGGCCCGCGCCGACCTGCGAGCCGGCCGGATCGACCGGGAGGGCTACCGCGAGCGGATGCGCGCCGAGGTCCGCGAGGTGATCGCCTACCAGGAGAAGGCGGGCCTGGACGTCCTGGTGCACGGCGAGCCCGAACGCAACGACATGGTGCAGTACTTCGCCGAGCAGCTCACCGGTTACCTCGCCACGCAGCAGGGCTGGGTCCAGTCGTACGGGACCCGGTACGTGCGCCCGCCGGTGCTGGCCGGCGACATCTCCCGCCCGCACCCGATGACCGTCGACTGGTACCGCTACGCCCAGGACCTGACCGACCGTCCGGTCAAGGGCATGCTCACCGGCCCGGTCACCATGCTCGCCTGGTCCTTCGTCCGCGACGACCAGCCCCTCGGCGACACCGCACGGCAGGTCGCCCTCGCCCTGCGCGACGAGGTGGACGACCTGGAAGCCGCCGGCGCCGCCGTGATCCAGGTCGACGAACCCGCGCTGCGCGAGACCCTCCCGCTGCGGGCCGCCGACCGGGCGGCGTACCTGGACTGGGCCACCCGGGCGTTCCGGCTCTCCACCTCCGGGGTGCGCGCGGACACCCAGATCCACACGCACATGTGCTACGCCGAGTTCGGTGCGATCATGACCGCGATCGACGAGCTCGACGCCGACGTGATCTCGCTGGAGGCGGCCCGCTCGCACATGGAGGTCGCCCACGAACTGGCCGCGGCGGGCTACCCGCGCGAGGTCGGCCCCGGGGTCTACGACATCCACTCGCCGCGGGTGCCGAGCACCGCGGAGGCCGCCGCCCTGCTCCGCGCCGGCCTGGCGGCCATCCCGGCCGAGCGGCTGTGGGTCAACCCCGACTGCGGCCTGAAGACCCGCGGCTGGCCCGAGGCCCGCACCTCGCTGGAGAACCTGGTCGCCGCCGCCCGCACCCTCCGCGAGGAACTCGCGGGCTGACACCCCGTCGGGCCGGGTCGGGCGCGACGTGCCGATGCACCCGCCCCGGCCCGACGGCGTCACGCGTCGATCGCCGCCACCACCGTGCAGCTGCGACCAAGATCGGGTAATTTCCATGGCGGATGCGGGGGGACGACCGCCGCGAGGAGCGGAAGGGGGTGCACGACATGACGGCTGACGACTCCGGCCTGCGGGAGGCCCGGCGCGCCGAGGGGCTGGTGGCGGCGCAGCGGAAGGCGATCGCGCTGTTCGCCGAGGCCGAGGCGCGCGGCCTGGTCGCACCGGGCGTGGGCGAGCGCGAGGCGAGCGACCGGATCCGGGACCTGGCCAACGAGATGTTCGGCACCACCAAGCACTGGCACAAGCGGATCATCCGCTCCGGGCCCAACACCCTCGCCCCGTACAAGGACAACCCGCCGGACCGCGTCATCGGCCCGGACGACATCGCCTTCGCCGACTTCGGCCCGATCTTCGAGGAGTACGAGGCGGACTTCGGTCGCACCTACGTCTTCGGGGACGATCCCGACAAGCACCGCCTCCTCCGCGACCTCCCGCGGATCTTCGACGCCGGACGGGACGCCTTCGCCGCCGACCCGGAGATCACCGGCCGGCGGCTGTTCGGCGAGGTCGAGCGGCTCGCGGCGGAGGCCGGCTGGACCATCGGCATCTGGCACGCCGGCCACCTGGTCGGCGAGTTCCCCCACGAGACCAACGACGGGGCCAGGGCCGACTCCTACATCACCCCCGACAACGACACCCCGCTGCGCCGTACCGACCGGGCGGGCCGGGTCTGCCACTGGATCCTGGAACTGCACCTGGTCGACCGGCAGCGCGGGTTCGGCGGCTTCCACGAGCAACTGCTCGACCTGGCGTGAGTGCCCGGCCGCCGGTGGGCCCGGCGGCCCGGCTCAGGCGCTGAGGAAGCCGGCGTCCGTGAGGACCTTCTGCCCGTCGGGGGACTGCACCAGCGCGACGAACGCCTCGGCGCCGGCGGTGTTGGGCGCGTGGGTGAGGGTGGCGATGGGGTAGTCGTTGACGGCGGAGGAGGCCTCGGGGAAGGGGACCCCGTCGACCTTGCCCGCCGCGGACTTCACGTCGGTCCGGTAGACGAGCGAGGCGTCCGCCTCCCGGAGCTCGACCTTGGTCAGGGCGGCCTTGACGTCCTGTTCGTAACTGACCGGTGTCACCTGGACGTTGCCGGCCGCCAGGGCCTTCTGCGCCGCGGTCCCGCAGGGCACCTCCTGTGCGCACAGCACGACCTTCAGGCCGGGCGGGGCGAGGTCCTGGAGGGAGGCGATGTGCCGGGGGTTGCCCGGCACGGTGGCGATCTCCAGCTGGTTGCGGACGAAGGTCGCCGGGGTGCCCACCGCATCGCCCCCGTCCGTGACCGTCTTCATGGTGGCCGGGCTGGCGGCCGCGAAGACGTCGGCCGGGGCGCCGTTCACGATGCTCGCCGCGAGGGCGTCGCTGCCCGCGAAGTTGAAGACCACCTTCGTCCCGGGATGCGCCGCCTCGAACTGCGCGCCGATCGCCGTGAACGCCTCCTTGAGGGACGCGGCGGCGACGACCGTCACCGTCCCGCTGACGCTCGCGGTCGCGGCCGGGGCCGGGGCCGGGGCCGAGGTTCCGGACCCGCTCGGGCTGCCGGAACCGGAGGAACCGGAGGAGCCGGAGGAGCAGGCGCTGAGCGCCAGGACGGCGGCGGCGCAGCCGCTCACCAACTGCATCGTCCGGCGGTGGACGGTACGGGTCGGCACTGGGTTCTCCCCGGCGGTCACGGCACCGGTCGGTGCGCAGTGCGGCGAGCCTAGCCTTGCATCTGCCAGGGCGAACGCCGTGTTCGGCTGGCATTCGCCCGATGGTGTGAGCGATTGCTCCGCGCCGCCGACGCACCGGCGGCAGGGCCCCGCCGCCGTCGGGCCGCGGCCGCGACGGCCGGGCCCCGACGGCCGGGCCCCGCCGGGACCGTCGACCTGGGCCGCACCCGGTTCACCGGATCGAGCGGTTTGGCCGGGCTGCGGTCCCGGCCCGATCCGGCTGCGGGGATTCGCGGCGTTCGTGATCATGGATACTGGCCGACATGCGCGTTGACTTCGATCCCGAGACCGTGGGCCGTGACGAGTTCTACCGGCTGCTCACCGCCGTCGTGGTGCCCCGACCGATCGCCTGGGTCTCCACCGTGTCGGCGACGGGGGTGGACAACCTCGCGCCGCACTCCTTCTTCAGCATCTCCTGCGTGGCGCCGCCGATCGTCCAGTTCACCTCGGTCGGCCGCAAGGACACCCTGCGCAACGTCGAGGCGACCGGCGAGTTCGTGGTCAGCATGGCCCCCGAGGAGATGTTCGAGCAGATCAACGCGACCGGTACGGACTTCCCCTCCGACCAGGGAGAGTTCGACGCCGTGGGGATCGAGCGCGAGCCGTCCCTGCTGGTCAAGCCGGCCCGGGTGGCGGCCTCGCCGGTCGCACTGGAGTGCCGGCTGCACAGCACCGTCCGGCTCGGCGACTCGACGCTCGTCCTCGGCCGGGTGGTGCACGCGGCCGTCGACGCGTCGGTGCTGACGGACGGCCACCCCGAGATCACCAGGATGCGCCCGCTCTCCCGGCTCGGCCGGGACCAGTGGGGCACCACCGCCGGCATCCGCTCGATCGCCCGGGTCCCGTACCGGCCGTAGCCACGTCCGCGCACCGCCGGGCCCCCGGCCCGGCACCCACAGGCCGCCGCCCGGGGCCCGTGAAGGGGGTGACCCTAGGACTCCGGGCCGTTCGCGTGCTCGGCCCTGGGCGGTACGGTGTGGGAGCCGGCGGCGGCGTAGTGGGTGGCCGACGGCGGAGCGGGCGGGCGGATCCGCCCGACCAGGAGCGCCAGGGCGATGCCGAAGGCGCAGAACAGCGCGAGTCCGATGGCCGCTCGGGAGAACCCGATCGCCAGCGCGTCCGCCGATGCCGCCCCCGCACTCTGGTGGTGGACGCGGACCGAGCGATCCAGAACAGCCCCTGCCAACCGGTCACGTCGACGAGCACACCACCGAGCAGCGGCCCGGCCGCCGCGCCCGCGGCCGAGGCCGCGCCCCAGAGCGACACCGAGCGCATCTGTGCCTCACCGGAGACGCCCGCCGACAGCAGGCTGGGCCCGCACGCCAGGATCGTCGAACCGGCCGCGCCCTGGACCGCGCGGCCGGCGATCACCGCCCCGCCGCTGTTGGCCAGGGCGATCAGCACGCAGGACGCCACGAACAGCAGCAGCCCGCCGATGAAGAGCCGGCGCCGCCCGAAGATGTCGCCCAGGGCGCCGGAGGTGACGATGACGGCCGCACCGACCAGGGAGTAGCCGGTCACGGCCCGCTGCAGGGTGGCCAGGGAGGTGTCGGTGTCCTCGCTGATCGCGGGGAGCAGGATGCTGACCGCAGAGGTGTTGGCGTTCACGACGAAGGCGGAGACGCAGGTGGCGGCCAGCACTCCGGTGGCGGCTCGGGCCGGAACTGCTGCCGGGTCGGCGTCCGTTCCCATGCTCTCCCCTCCGCTCGCCCGGGTCGTGCGTCCGCCCGGGTCGTGCGGGCTCCCGAGCCGGTGCGGGCAGCCGGGCCCGTCCTGCACGGGCCCGGGGTCACTCGCTGTCGCCATCGTCGGGGGCGACCGGTCGTCCTGCCCAGCAGGGTTCGTCCATTCGGGGGAGACCTGCCGCGCGGAACTACAGCGGCAGCTCGACCACCAGCGGTCGGTGGTCCGAGATCGGCGTCCTGGGCGCCTGCTGCGCCTGCCGCAGGTGCCGGGCCTGCCGCGCCTGCGCCCGTACCGGCGTCGGCCGGTGCGGCCCGAGGCCGGCCGCGAGGACGTGGTCGAGCTGGACCCGCGGCCGGTGCGACGGGAAGGTCGGGACACGGACCAGGTCGCGCCAGTCGGGGCGGGATGCCCTCGCCCTCCCCGGGGAGAGCAGGTCGGCCGCGCCGAGGGTGGCCGCGGGAAGGGCGCCGACGAGGTTGAAGTCGCCCAGGAGGAGGTGCGGCCGGGGCAGGTCGGCGATCCAGCGGTGCACGGCGAGGAGCTGGCGGACGTTCCACCCCGGGACGAACGACAGGTGCAGCGCCACTGCCGTGAACGGGCCGCGCCGACCCTCCAGTACGGCGGCCAGCGCCGCGCGCGGATGGTCACGGATCACCGTGAGGCCCGTCCGTCCGGCCACCGGCAGCGGCAGGGCGAGCGGAGGTGCGGCGAACCGTCGGGCGCGCCAACTGCGTACCGGCAGTCGGGACAGCAGGGCGACGCCGTGCGAGGGGACCTCCCCGTCGTGTCCGGCGCCCTGCGGGCCGTACACCCGCAGCCCGGGTTCGGACCGGTCGCGGATCCAGGTCCGGCCCGGCGAGGACCGGGCGTGGAACGCCGAGGCGTAGCGCCAGTCCGCGGCACCGGTCGCCTCGGCGATCGCCCGGGCCTGGTCGACCCGTCCCGACCGCTCCTGGAAGCGGTCGAGTTCCTGCAGCGCCATCACGTCGGCGTCCAGGGCGGCGACGGCGTCGGTGAGCGGGGGGAGGGCGGCGGTGGCGGCGGCGGTCGGTGAAGGGCGGCCGTCGGCACCGATCTGCCGCCCGTGCAGGACGTTGAAGGTCGCCAGACGCACCGGGGCGGAGTCGGTCACGGTCTGACGGTACATGAGGTGGTGCGTCGGACGGGTGGGGTGGATCCGGTCCGGTCCACACCTCCCGCAATTGGTCCAGACCTATTGACGGGCCCGGTCGTCGCTCCTACGATCCGGTCTCGGTACATCCCCACATGTCCCCACCTCACCCAGAGCCGGGCGTCACGCCCCCACGCGTCGGTCATCTCCACGGCGCTCGGCGGGAAGGGAACGCAGCATGTTCCGTCGTAGGTCGCGCACCCCACGTCCGCCGGTCGACGTCCACCCGGGCGCGGGAACTCCACAGCCAGAGCGCGTAGTTCTGGAACGCGCAGGGCGGCGGAACCGGCCCGGCCACGCCTCGCACGGGCCGACCCCGGTACGGCGCGCCCTCGCCTGGGTGAGCGCCGCAGCCGTCATCGGTGCCGGCATCGCCGTCGCCGGCTCCGTCACGGCCGGGGCCGCCACCACCAACCTGGTGGTCAACTCCGGCTTCGAGGACGGACTTTCCGGCTGGTCCTGTTCCGGCGGCTCCGGAACGGCCGTCAGCAGCCCGGTCCGCTCCGGTGCCGCAGCGCTCAAGGCCACGCCGAGCGGCCAGGACAACGCGCAGTGCACCCAGACCGTCAGCGTGCAGCCCAACTCCCAGTACACGCTGAGCGCTTACGTCCAGGGCAGCTACGTCTACCTGGGCGCCACCGGCACCGGCATCACCACCGCCCCGTCCACCTGGACGCCGAACAGCGCGTCGTACAGCCAGCTCAGCGTCGGCTTCACCACCGGGTCGAACACCACCTCGGTGACCCTCTACCTGCACGGCTGGTACGGGCAGCCCGCCTACTACGCGGACGACGTGTCGCTCACCGGCCCCGGCGGTGGCAGCCCCTCGCCGACCGCCACCCCGCCGACGACCGCCCCGCCCACCAGCACCCCGCCGACGACCGCCCCGCCGACCAGCAACCCGCCCACCAGTACCCCGCCCACCACCACGCCGCCGGGCGACACCTGCCCCACGAAGCCGAGGCCTTCGGGCAAGGTCCTTCAGGGGTACTGGGAGAACTGGGACGGCGCCGCCAACGGCGTCCACCCCGGCATGGGCTGGGTCCCCATCACCGACAGCCGGATCGCCGCGCACGGCTACAACGTCATCAACGCAGCCTTTCCGGTGATCCTCTCGGACGGCACCGTCCTGTGGCAGGACGGCATGGACGCCGGCGTCAAGGTCTCGACCCCTGCCGAGATGTGCCGGGCCAAGGCGGCCGGGGCGACGCTCCTGATGTCGATCGGCGGCGCCGCCGCAGGCATCGACCTGAGCTCCAGCACCGTCGCCGACAGGTTCGTGGCGACCGTCGTGCCGATCCTCAGGAAGTACAACTTCGACGGCATCGACATCGACATCGAGACCGGCCTGTCCGGAAGCGGCACCATCACCACGCTGTCGGCCTCCCAGTCCAACCTGATCCGCATCATCGACGGCGTCCTCGCCCAGATGCCGGCCGGTTTCGGCCTCACCATGGCCCCCGAGACCGCGTACGTCACCGGCGGCAGCGTCACCTACGGGTCGATCTGGGGCGCCTACCTGCCGATCATCAAGAAGTACACCGACAACGGCCGCCTGTGGTGGCTGAACATGCAGTACTACAACGGCAGCATGTACGGCTGCTCCGGTGACTCCTACCAGGCCGGCACCGTCCAGGGCTTCACCGCGCAGACCACCTGCCTGAACAACGGCCTGACCGTCCAGGGCACCACCGTCAAGGTCCCGTACGACAAGCAGGTGCCCGGCCTCCCGGCCCAGCCCGGTGCCGGTGGCGGCTACCTGGCGCCGAGCCTGGTCGGTGAGTCGTGGAACGCCTTCGGCGGCTCGCTGAAGGGCCTCATGACCTGGTCGGTCAACTGGGACGGCTCCAAGGGCTGGACCTTCGGTGACAACGTCAAGTCCCTCCAGGGCCGCTGACCGCCCCTGACGCCCCGCGCCCCGCCGCACGGCCCCGCATCCGCAACCGGTCCCCCCGACCGGACCTGCCCCGGGCCGAGCCGGGGCGCGGGTCGTCGGGACCGGAACCCGCTGCACCGGGCGAGTGCGCTCACGGACTCCGGTGATGGCCGGGCCCGGGCCCGGTGGCGGTGGCGGTGCCGGTCCAGCGGTGACCGGCGAAGTGGGTGAGGGCCGCGTCGAGCGCGGGCGGCGGCGTGTCGGTGGAGCCGAGATCCCACAGACGCACCCAGCCGTCGCACCGGCTGAGCGACCTCGGCGCGTCGCGGCCGGGCCCCGGCAGCAGCTCCAGGTGGAACCGGGTCGGCAGGAGGGCGCTCTCGACCGCGTGGATCCGCACCTCGACGACCTCGTCCCAGCGGAACCGCAGCGGGCGGCCCCTGACGAGTTCGATCGCGTCGGCATCGACCCTCAGCTTCGTCGCCACCGCCCGAAGGGCCACCGAGCCGAGGCCGAGGACGATCACCAGTGCGCCGAGTTGCCGACGCGAGCGGACCAGCAGATCCCAACTCTGCTGCCAGTCGGCGCGGTAGGTGCCCCGGGTGATGAGCGGTGACACGATCACGAGGAACGCGACCACGGGAATCATCAGGCCGAGCATGCCCCGCCCCAGCGCCGGGAGGGTGTGGGCACTGCTGCGCAGAACGACCGCGGGCGGCGGCCCGGCGGCCGCGACCCGCCCGCGGCCCGCACCGCCGAGTCGCCACCGCAGTGCCGCGTGCCGGAACTGGTGGACGCCGCCGACCTGGCGGAGCAGGCCCAGCCGGTGGGCGTCCTCCAGAAAGGTCATCACGTCCCACGGAAGGCGTCCGCGTGCCGCCAGTTCGAGCCGGGTGGCGGTCCAGCGCCCCCATCGGCCCATGGCGACCAGGACCAGGGCCGAACACGACCAGGCGATGGCGAAGGCCCCGGCGGCGAGCAGCGGCCGGCTGTGGGTCCAGGGGAAGAACAGCACCAGGGTTCCGGCGACGAGCGGTGCGACGAGCGTCGCCTCGGTCAGGGCGATCCGCCGCTCGTCGGCGAGCAGCAGCCGGGGGTTGGTGGCCGTGTCGTGCTCCGCCTGCCGCGTCAGGAGGACGCCCGAGAACGCGGGCAGGGCGATCCCGACCACGACGGCCGGGACGCCGCTCGCGACGACCGCTGCGGTGCCGGCCAGGACGGTGGCCAATGCGGTCATGAGGATCCGGACCCGGAGGTCGGCCGGTCTCCGGGGACGGTCGTCGAGGCCGATGAACAGATGGTGGGCGGCGGACCGTTCGAGGACCGTGGCGACGGTCGCCAGTGCGGCCACGAGGTTGATCGCCTCGACGGCCGGCCCGAACGCCGGCTGGTCCCAGAAGCGCCCGGCGAGGGCGACCAGCGCGGCCGCCGCGTAACTCCCCACGGTCCCCCAGAGCCCCACGGCCGTCAGGACGATCCCGCCCCAGACGACGGACCCGGTCAGTGCGGCGCGCAGGTGCCACCAGGCGATGTCCTGGGTCCGGTTGCGGATCGACCGGTCGGCCAGGTGGCGGTGGTACGCCCGGGCTCGCTCCACGCCCCACCGGCGGACGGGGTTCGGTACGGAGGTCGGAGCCGGGCCCTGCGCGTAGAGGGCCGGGAGCAGCTCGTCGAGGAGGTGACCCTCGATGTCCTCGCGGGCCGGGAACCTGGCGGAGTCCAGCAGTTCGTGAGGGCTGCCGGCCCCGTGCGCGTACACCTTCGACGCGAGCCACAGCATCAGGGGTGAGGACAGCGCAGTGGCCAGGTGACCGCCGGGATCTCGGGCCGTCTCCTCGAAGACCGCTTCCCAGGCCGGGTGTCCGGCGTGATCGCACCTCGCGGCGAGGTAGTCCAGGCCCGCGTCCGGCGACACCGGGCAGGCTCGGAGTACCGGGATGTTCCGCAGTTCCGAGGTCGGGGAGAGGGCGGCGTCGACGGCTTCCGGCCGGGACAGCAGCACCAGGGGCACCTCGGGATCCGCGCGCCACCGGTCGATCTCGTCCGCGACCGTGGGGCCGGGGACGGACATGAGTTCGTCGAGGCCGTCCAGGAGGGGGACGATTCCCCCGCCGGTCACCAGCGACTCCACCCTGCTCTCGCCGGCGCGGGTCGCGAGTTCCCCGTAGTCCTCCCTGATGCGTCTGACGATCCAGGACTCCAGGCTCTCCGTCCTGCCGGGATTCCAGTCGGAGAGGGAGAGCAGCACGGGAACGGGCTCCCCGGAGCGCCGGTGCTTCAGCAGCTCGCGCACCAGGAGCACCGCCAGCGACGACTTTCCGGCTCCGCCCGGACCGGTGACGACGAGCCGGATCGGCGTGAGCGCCCTGATCCCGGCGAGCACGTCGTCCAGTCCGACCCGTTCGCCCGAGGCCCGGGACGGAACGCCGGCGGGGAGCTGCCGCGTGTCCCACTGCACGGCCATCGGCGCGGAGCCGGTGAGGCCCCGGACGTTGGCCTCGTCGTCCCACTGCCGGCGGACCATGTCGGCCAGCTCGTCCTCGGCGGGCGGGTCGGGAGCGGGAGGGGCAGCCGTCACGAGCGTGACGTTCTGCGCCTGCACCACGGTCCCCGCCTGCCCGCCGTTGACGTTGTTGTGCACCGAGTCGGTCATCCCGACATGATGTCAACGCCGTCGGCCGGCCGTGGCCGGACCCGGTCGAGCGGGTCGCGGCCGCGGCGGCGGGGTGGGGGTCAGCGCAGGCCGGCGAAGAGGTCGTTCTCGGGGACGGGGGCGTCGGTGGTGTCCTGCACACGGACGAAGGTCTCCACGCCCATCAGTTCGGTGAAGCGCGCCTTGCCCATCTTTAGGAAGAAGATGTTCTCGCCCTGGCTGGCGTGCGCGGCGAGCGCGTCGAACTTCTGGCCACCGAACTCGGTGGTGTCCACCCAGGTGGTGATCTCCTCGTCGGGGAGGCCGATCTCGGCCATCGCGGCGGCCTCCGCGGGATCCGGCTCCTCCCAGTCGGCGCCGAACTCCCGCATGACCTCGCCGAAGCGCTGCATCATCGAGCGCGGTGCGGTGGTCCAGTACACCTTGGGCGTGTGTCCGGTGATCTCCAGGGCCGCCATGGTGATGCGGTTCGCCTGGATGTGGTCGGGGTGGCCGTAGAAGCCGTTCTCGTCGTAGGTCACGACGACGTCGGGCCGGTAGCGGTGCATCAGTTCGGCGAGGCGGGCGGCGCCCTCCTCGACCGGGGTCCGCCAGAAGGACCCGGGTGCGTCGTTGGCCGGCCAGCCCATCATCCCGGAGTCGGCGTACTCCAGCAGCTCCAGGTGGCTGATCCCCAGCACGTCGCAGCTGGCCTGCAGTTCCTGACGGCGCATCACGGAGACGGCCGCCGGGTCGTGCCCGGGATCGCCCGGCTTGACGCCGTCGGGTCCGTCGCCGCAGCCGCCGTCGGTACAGGTGACGAGGACCGTGCGGATGCCCTCCGCGGCGTAACGGGCCAGCACACCGCCCGTTCCGGTGGCTTCGTCGTCGGGGTGGGCGTGCACCGCCATCAGGGTCAAGGGCCGGTCAAGCATGAAGAACCATCCTCCGGTCGGAAACGTGCTCGGTCCGAGTCTGCGGTACGCGGGCGGGCGAAGGTCCGTATTATTGTCGCTTCCTGATCTGCGCTCAGGGCCGGGCCGCGACGCGGAGCAGGTCGGCGACCGCCCGCAGGCGGGACTCCGGCGGCCGGGTGATCACCGTCGTCACGTGCGGGGCGTCCGGCACCGGTACGGCCGCGAGGTCCCGGCGCACGTCCTCGGCGTGATCAGGGTCACCAACGCGATGCTGCCGCCGCTGCTGCTGTGGCGATCGCGATCAGGCCGGCGACCCTGCCGGACGACGGCCCGAGCGGTCGGCTCCTCGACGACACCGGCACCGTCCCCCTGGTGACCCGACCCGACCCGACCCGAGCCGACCCTACCCGGCCCGGCCCGGCCGACCTCAGGCGCCGGGAGCGCCCGGCCCGACGGTGCGCCGGACGGTCTCGAAGCCGACCACCTCGATGCGGGGGGTGCCGTCGACGTCCCGGGTGAGGCGGACTCCGTTCCCGACCAGCAGTCCGCCGGTCACCACGTGGTCGCCGTCGGGCAGGACGCCGAGCGGCATGGTCCTGGGGCCGAGGCGGAGGTTCAGGTCGCGGCCGTCCCGGGTGAGTCGGTATCCGCCCTCGTAGTGGCCCAGGTACGGCGCGGTGGCGCCCGGGTCGGTCGGCGCCGTCCGGCGCCCGAGGGCGCGCAGGTCCTCGACGGCCGCGAGGTATCCGGCGTGGACCTTCGCGGGGACGCCCCGGTTGAGGCCGAACCGTTCGCCGAGCAGCAGGTTGAGGACGTAGAGGTAGAAGAACGACCCGGTCGGGGTCGGGTTCATGGCGTTCAGCACGACCAGCCCGAGGTCGTGTTCGGGCAGGAAGCCGATGTACGAGGTGAAGCCGTCGATTCCGCCGTTGTGCCAGACCAGCGAGGTGCCGTCGCAGAACCGGTTCCGGATCCAGCCCATTCCGTATCCGGATGCGGTGACGTCCGGATCGAGATCGGGGGAGACGGGGACCGGGATGTGCGGCTTCCAGCATTCGGCGAGGTTCTCGGCCGACACCACCCGGCGGCCGTCCACGCAGACGCCGCGCCGCAGTTGCAGGCGGACGTAGGCGGACGTAGGCGGCCATGTCGTCGAGGGAGGCGAGGGTGCCGCCGGCCGGGGCGTAGCTGCCCACCGGCCCGTAGGCGAGCGGCCTGTTGGCGGCGGTGAGGTCGGGGCCGGAACCGCGCATGAAGTCGGTGACCAGCCCGCGGGGGTCGTCCGCCACGCGGGCGCCGGTCATGCCGGCCGGCCCGTACACCCGGCTCCGCATTTCGTCGGCGAACGTGCCGGTCAGGGCGTCGCCGGAGACGCCGGTGGCGAGCAGCGGGAGGTAGCCGCCGACGGAGTACACGGTGTTGTTGTAGAGGTAGGCGCTGTTCGGGGGCGCCGCCACCGGAAGGGTGACCAGGGAGCGGAGCAACTGGGGGGCGGTCGGGTCTCCCTCGTGGAGGCCGGACAGGGCCGGCGGCTCGTCGATGCCGGTCGCCATGCCCAGCAGGTCGCGGACCCGGAGGGACCGGGTCAGTTCGTCGGTGGGGGCGCGGAAGCCCGGCCAGGCCTCGACCGCCCGCTGGTCCCAGGCCAGCTGTCGCCGGTCGACGTAGGTCGCGGCGAGCAGCGAGGTCATCGACTTGGTCGTCGAGGCGACCAGGAACCGGGTCGACGGTGTGACCGGCGCGTGGCTCTCCAGGTCGCGCACGCCGAGCGGCAGGGTCAGGAGCACCCGGTCGCTGCTGACCACGGCCACCGCCGCGCCGACCAGGCCCATGGCGGCGAACTCGTCCCGTACCCGGGCGGCGAACCCGTCCCACTCGTCCGGCGTGTCCGCCGCCCGTGCCGGGGACGGCCGGATGCCCAGTCCGGCGGCCAGGCCGGTCGCCGTCAGCCCCCGGATCACCGTCCGGCGGGTCGTACCGGCCGGCGGGACGGTGTGCGTGCTGTCGAGCTCCACCGGCGTTCCCCTCACCTGCTGTCGGGTGGAGAAGCCACCGGAACGAGCCGGGCCGGCACCCACCGCCTGGGTCACGGCCGACGCCGCCCCGACACGCTATCCACGTGCCCACGGTGACCCGCCGAACACTCCGCCTCCCGGCCCGAACCTCATCCGATCAGCGGCACGGCCGCGCCCACGGCGACCCGCCACCTCCAGGCGCCGGTGCGGGCGCGGGCACGGGCGCGCGGCACGGCGGCCGCGGTGACCGGCGCCGCCGGTCCCGTGACGGTCAGTCGAGCAGGCCGATCCGCGGGCCGCCCCGCCGGTGCAGCCGCCGGAGGAAGGACAGCACGCCGGCGGAGCCGCCGGCCCAGGTGGCGCTCGACCCGGTCAGGCCGGCGTCGGGGAAGGCCGGACGGGACGGGGTGCCGCCGCTGCGGCTGAGGATGATCGCGGCGACGGTCCCGGCGGCGTCCCAGAACTCCTCGGCGCCGGACGCCGTGGCGACGTCCACCATCAGGTCGCCGACCCCGGACAGACCGCAGCACTGGTTGGTGAGCGGCATCCGCGGCGCCAGTACGGCGCAGGCGCGCGCGGTGTGCCGGGCGAGGGCGAGGTGGCCGGGTTCGCCGAGGCGGTCGGCGGCGCGGACGAGCACCGCGCCGATCCCGGCGAGGCCCCGGCACCACGAGCCGTAGCGGCGGGTCGCTCCCGGGCGGGTCGCCGCGGCGACGATGCCCGGGGTGACGGCGGCGAGGCGCGCGCAGGCCCGCTCGGCGCGGCGGACGGCGGCCGGGTCCCCGGTCGCGTGCCCGTACTCCAGGAGGAAGTAGGCGACACCGGCCTCGCCGTGCGCGAGTCCTTCGTGCAGGGCTGCGCTGCCGGCGGTGTCGGCGCCCGCGGGCGTGAGGCGGGCCCGGCCGGAGGCCAGCATCCGGGCGCACTCGGCGGCGACGGCGAGGTGCCGGTCGGCGCGTGGGCGGTCGCCGTCCGCCAGGGCGTGCCGGGCCAGCAGCAGGTGCCCGGTGCCGATCCCGGCGACGCCTTCGATCTGGTCCGCCTCCGGTGCGCCGCCGTCCGGTCCCCGGTCGGGCAGGACCGCCGCTGCGGCGGCGGCTGCGGCCGTGCCCGTGCCCGTGCCGTTGGCGTCCGGAGCGGCCGCGGCCCGGGTGAGGAAGAGGTCGACGCCGGTGCGGCCCGAGTAGAAGCCGGGTGACAGCCTGCTCGGCCGGGCGGCCGTCCACTGCGCCAGGGCGTCGACGGCTTCCCGCACCCCGGGGCGGTGGAGGTGGTGCAGGAGTTCCAGCCCGAGCCCGGAGCTCCCGCCGTAGAGATCGACCGGTGTCGGGACGGCGGCGCGGGCGGCGAGCGCGGGGTCGGCGATCCGGTAGGCCTCGTCGACGCAGTACGCCGTCGTGTGGTCGACGATCTCCGCGAGCAGGCCGTCGTCGACGCGGGGCCGGCCAGCCGCGGGGGTCGCCCGGCCGGGCGTGCGGGTCGCCGGGCCGGGCGCCGGCGGCCCGGTCGGCGCCGTACGGAGCCGGTGCGCGCCGGCGGTCCGTACGGCCGGGTCGAAGCTCATCAGCTCGGCGATCGCCGCCCGGATCCGCCGGTGGCCGTCGTCGGGCAGTGCCCAGGCCAGGCCGGCGAGGGTGCGGTCGCGGTTGACGGCGGTGTCGGGGTCGACGACCACCGGGTCCATGCCGGTGGCGGCGAAGCACAGGGTGGCGCCGAGGGCGTAGTAGTCGTCGGCGGGTTCGGCCGGGCCGGTCGTGCGGCGGACCGGGTCGCTGTAGCCGGGGGTCGAGCCGTCCGGCCCGGCGCCGTCCAGCGCGCTGATCCCGAAGTCGATCACGTGGCACCGGTCCGAGGCGTCGAGCACGACGTTGTTCGGCTTGAGGTCGCGGACGACCACGCCCCGGCGGTGGATGCCGTCCAGGACGGCGAGGAGCCGGGCGGCCAGGGCGGCCAGCGTGCGCGACGGCCGGGCCGGGTCGTCCTGGTAGTCGTCCTGGTAGGGGCCGTTCTCGTGGACGTCGCGCCGCAGGTCCCGGTCGCCGCAGCCGGTCATCACCAGGTACTCGTCCGCGCGGTGCCGGAAGTAGTCGAGGGCGCGCGGCACCCCGTCGACGGCGGCGAGTGCGGTCAGGACCGTCCGCTCGTTGCGCAGCCTGTCGCGGGCGTCCGCGCCGGACTCGTCCTCGGCCACGAAGGCCCGCGCCTGCTTGACGACCACCGGCAGCCCGGTGGCCCGGTCGACGGCGCGGTAGACGTTGCCCTGCGGTTTGCGCGCGATGCCGCCGGTCACCCGGTAGCGTCCGCCGCCGAGGCCGGGGGAGGGGTGCGGTGGGCCGCCGTGCCGGGGGCGGCTCTCGAACGGGTCCTCGGCCCAGGGCGGGCGCCGGTACGATCCGCCGGCCAGCCCGTCGAAGGCCCGGCCGTCCGGGCCGACCATGACCGACTCGATCCGCCCGCTGCGGCCGGTCCGGTAGTCGCCGGTGAAGGGCCCGTAGCGGTAGTAGACGGGGGCGTCGGGATCGACCTGCCGGTCGCTGACGATCCGCGGGCCCTCCCGGCCGCGCAGTACGGCGACGAGTTCGTGGGCGAGCCCGACGACGGTGCCGGGCGCCGGGTAGACCGTGACGGCCTTCCCGACGGCGCCCGCGCTCGACGCGCCGGAGTTGATCGCCCGTAGGACGTCCGGGCTGCCGGCCCACTTCGCGTGGCAGACGTGCCGCTCCAGGACCGGCAGGACGAGGGCGGTCACGGCGGCGAGGTCACCGGGCCGGGCGGAGACGTGCAGCTTCCAGCCGTGGTCCGTCGCCGGCATCCGCGGATCGTTCAGGTACGACCAGGTGTCGTCGGACCATCCGCTGCGGCCGGCGACGGACCCCGTCACCGCTAGGAGTTGAGGTCGCAGGCGAAGCGCGTGGTCGCGGTCACCCACGGGTCGGCGAGACACGCCGTGGCGTCGTGGTCGCTGCGGTCGTCGTCCTCGAAAGCGATGGTCTCGTCGTCGACCACCAGCGGACCCGCGTCGCGGATCTCGTCCATCAGGGCTACGGGCATGTGACGCCTCCAGGTCGTGTCGTGCTCCGGCGATGGCACGGGTTGCGGCCGCCGCGAACCGCCGGGCCCGGTGGGGCCGGGGGGTCCTGAACCCCGAAGGTAGGTTCGAATGATTGGCCTGACAAGGGGTCAGAACGCGCGAGTTGCACAGGATGGACACATCTGTGGAGGGGTGGCGGGTGTGGCCTGGATCCCCGCCCGCCGGCCCCCGGGTGGCGGGTGTCCCGCCGGTCGGTGTCGGGGCGGCGGCGCTCTTCCGCCCGTCGTGGCAGGTGGAGTTGAATGGGCGTCAGGTGCACGAGGGGTCTCGGGGCCCGGCCGGCGAGCCTGTCCGGCGAGCCCGTGGGCCCCACCGGTCGACAGGGGGGTCCGAGGTGCTGGTGGAGGCGCTGAGCGCGTTGGCGGGGGCGGGCGGGGCCGGTATCGTCCAGGCCGCCGGTACGGACGTCTGGCTGGGCGTGCGGGAGCGGGTCGCCCGGCTGCTCGGCCGCGGGCGGCCCGAGGCCGAACGGGCCGTCCTCGAACGCCTCGACCGGACCGGCCGGGCCCTGGAGGAGGCGTCCCCCGAGGAGCGGGCGGCCGTGGCCGGCCGGCAGGAGGTGTCCTGGCAGACCAGGCTGGAGGACTTCCTCGACACCCTGGACGGTACCGAACAGGCCGCGGCCGCCGAGCAGTTGCGCGCCCTGGTGGAGTCGCTGGGCCCGACGCCACTGCCGGGCGCGACGGTCCGCGCGGAGAACAGCGGCGTCACCGCGGGCGGCGGCATCGCCAACCACGGCGGCGTGATCGGCCGCGACTTCGACGGCCCGGTGACGATCGGAGCGGGCGACCACCCTACCGGGCCGGGAGCGGACCCGCGCTGACCGCTCCCGGGGACACCCCCGGACCGGCCGCCGCCCCCGGTGGCGGCCTCCGCAGCGGGCACGGCCTCGTCAACACCGGCGGCGTGGTCGCCGCCAGCATCCGCGACATCCACTTCCACGCGGGTACGGCGCCGTCCGCGGGACCGGCCGTCGACGCCACCCCCGTCGTGCGGCGGCCCGTCCACTTCAAGGCCCCGCCGCGGCACCCGTCCTTCACCGGTCGGCAGCAGGTCCTGGAGGAGGTGCGCCGGCGGCTGGGCTCCGGGTTCGCGGCCGTCCTGCCGAGCTCGCGGACGCTGTACGGGCTCGGCGGCATCGGCAAGACCCAGATCGCGCTGGAGTACGCGCACCGCTTCAGGGCCGAGTACGACCTGGTCTGGTGGATCGACGCCGAGCAGCCCGAGGCGATCGCCGCCACCCTCGCGGACCTGGCCCGTGACCTGGGCCTCCCGGTCGGCGACGGCGTGGGACAGGCCGTGGACGCCGCCCTCGCCGCGCTGCGCCGGGGTGAGCCGGTCGCCCGGTGGCTGCTGGTCTTCGACAACGCCGACGACCCCGCCGACCTCCTGCCCTACCTGCCTGGCGGCGCCGGACACGTCCTGGTGACCTCGCGCAACCCCGGCTGGGGCCGGGTGGCCGAGGCGCTGCCCGTCACCGTGTTCTCGCGCGCGGAGAGCGTCGCGCACCTGTGCCGCCGGGTCGGCGGCCTGACCGGCGCGGACGCGGACGCGGTCGCCGAGGCGGTCGGCGACCTGCCGCTCGCCGTCGAGGTGGCCGCGGCCTGGCTGGCCGCCACCGGCATGCCCGTCGGGTCGTACCTGGACCAGCTCCGCGGGGCGACCGCCCGGGTGCTCTCGCTGGACCGCCCGGTGGACTACCCCGCCTCGGTCGCCGCGACCTGGAGCGTCTCGATCGCCCGGCTGCGGCAGCAGTCGCCCGCCGCCGTGCGGCTGCTGCACCTGTGCGCGCTGATGGCCCCGGAACCCATCGCGATGCGCCTGCTCTACGGCGAGGCGACGGCCGCGGCACTGGCCCGCCACCACCCGGCCGCGGGCGACCCGCTGGCCGTGGCCGACGCGATCCGGCTGATCGGCCGCTACTCGCTCGCCCGGGTGGACGCCGTCCGCCGCACCGTCCAACTGCACCGCCTGGTCCAGGCCGTCATCCGCTCCGCACTCACCGAGGAGGAGCACCGGGCGGCCGCCCACGACGTCCATCTCGTGCTGGCCGGCGCACGCCCCGCCGGCGCCGACGTCGACGATCCCGCCAACTGGCCGGCGTTCATCGAGATCTGGCCCCATCTGAGTGCCTGCGACCCCAGGGCGTGCCACGCGCCCGAGGCCCGCCACCTGCTCCTCGACCGCGTCCGCTACCTGTGGAAGCGCGGCGCGCTCGCCGCCGCCGAGACCCTGTCCGGCGACCTCGCCCCGCTGTGGACACGGGAGTTGGGGGCGGACCACCCGCAGACCCTGCACCTGCTCTTCCGGCGCGCGAACGTGCTGCGCTCGTTCGGCCGCCACCACGACGCACTCGCCCTGGACGAGGACGTGCTGGAGCGCCGGCGCGCAACCCTCGGCCCCCACCACCCCGACACCCTGACGACCGCCGGTTCGGTCGGCGCCGACCACCGGGTGCTCGGCGCGTTCCGGACGGCCCTCGCGCTCGACCTCGACACCCACCGCCACCTGCGCGACACCCTCGGCCCCGACGACCCGCGGACCCTGTCGATGGCCCACAACCTGGCGATCGACCACCGGCTGGCCGGTGACAGCCGGACCGCCCTCGACCTCGACCGTGACACCCTCCGGCGACGCACCCGGGTCCTCGGCCCCCGCCACCCGTACACCCTCTCCTCGCAGTACTGCCTCGCCCGGGACCTCCGCGACCTCGGCGACGTCGCCGGCTCGCTCGTCCTGCTCGCCGAGACCACCGCCCACTTCGACGCGCTCCCGTTCCCCGACCTGCCGGATCACCTGCGCACCGCGGCGTCGACGGCCGTCTCGCTGCGCCGGGCCGGACGTCCGGCCGAGGCCCTCGCCACGGCGGCCGGCGCCCACGACCGCTATCTGGAACGGTTCGGCGCGGACGACCTGGAGACGCTGGTCTGCGCGGCCGCACTGGCCGCGGCGCACGGCGCCGTGGGGGACCACACCGCCGCCCGCGCGCTCACCGCGGACATCCACCGGCGCTACCGCCGCCGGCTCGGCGAGGACCACCCGTTCACCCTGGCCGCGGCGGCGAACCTGGCGCTCCACCTGCGGGCCGGGGGCGACCCGGTCGGCGCGGTCGGGCACGGGGAGCCCGTCCTGGCCGCCCTCGGCGGCGCGCTCGGCGACCGCCACCCGTTCACCGTCAAGGCGCGGCTCAACCTCGCCAACGCCCGGGCCGGCGCGGGACGCCACCACGACGCCCTGCCCCTGCACCTGAGCGCCCTCGCGGACCTGACCGAGCTGTCCGGCCCGGACCACCCCGACACCCTGACCGCCGCCGCGAACCTGGCGGCGACCCTGCGCGCGCTCGGCCGGACCGACGAGGCCACCGCCCGGCACGCGCGCGCCCTGGCCGCGCTCGCCGACCGGCTGGGCGAGCACCACCCGTGCACGGACGCCGTCCGCCGCTGGGAGGCGGTCGACCAGGACCTCGAACCCCAGCCGTTCTGACCCGGCCGTCCCGGGCCCGGCCGGTGCGGGACCCGCCGTTCGCCCGCCCCCGGCCGCCGTCCGGGCGTACCGTGAAGACATGGCCAAGGACTTCTTCCAGGTCGGGCGGGTGTACGAGCACTACGTCGCCGGACATCGCTCCGGGGAGGGGATCCTCTGGGTGCAGTGGGCCGGGAGCCCGCCGCCCGGCTTCGAGGGGCCGGGGCAGCGCGACGGGGTGGCGGCCGGCTGGCACCGGGGCTTCAACCCGCACGGGGTGCCGGTCTGCGGCTGGTACAGCACCACGGACTTCACCGGCTGGCGGGAGGTCCCGGACGGCGACCGGGCCGACGCCCTCGCCGGACACCCGCCGTACGACTACGCCCGCGTCGAGGAGTACCGGCACACCCTCGGGCACCCCTCACCGCCGGCCCTGGAGCCCTGCCCCGACTGAGGTCCGCGGCCCGAGGTCCGCGGCCCGAGGTCCGCGGCCCGAGGGCGCGGGCCGACCGGTCAGCGCGCGGCGGCGGGCGGCGTCATGGCCCAGCGGATCGTCCGGGTCAGCCCGTCGGTGGCCAGGCGGACACCGGTGGCCTCGACGAGGGGGAACCAGGGCAGCCGCAGCGGCATGCGCGCCCACCAGGGCAGCAGCGCGACGGCCCCGGCCGCCAGCACCGCGTACGGCGGCCGCGCGATCCACGGCACGGGGGGCCGGTAGAGGAGGAAGCGTGCCGCCTCCCGGGCCTGCGGGGTGCTGCGGAGCTCGGGCCGGTAGGCGGCCAGCCGGGCGGCCAGCGAGGCCTGGTCGCGCGGCGGGTCCGGGATGCCGAGGGCCGTCGCCACCCGGGCGGTGTCCGCGACGTACCCGTCGTAGCCGTCCTCGTCCAACGGCCGTGCGCCGTACCGCCGGTGGGCGCGCAGGAAGCTGTCGACCTCGGTCACGTGGACCCAGGTCAGCAGGTGCGGGTCGCTCGCCCGGTACGGTTCGCCGGCCGCGGTCGTGCCGTGCACCCGCCGGTGCACGGCCCGGACCCGGTCGACCGCGCGCCGCGCGTCCCCGGAGGTGCCGAAGGTGGTCACGGCGAGGAAGGTGCTGGTGCGCTGCAACCGGCCCCAGGGATCGCCCCGGTAGTCGGAGTGTGCCGCGACCGCCGCCATGGCCAGCGGGTGCAGCGACTGCAGCAGCAGCGCCCGCAGGCCGCCCACGAACATCGACGCGTCGCCGTGCACCTGCCGGACCGGCCGCTCCGGTCCGAACCAGCGCGGCCCCGGGGTGTCGTGGATGCGGCGCCGTACGGCATCGCCGTCCGGCCCGGCGATCCGGGCGAACAGCGCGGCGCCCGCGCGCGCCCGTACGGTCTCGTACGCGCGTACGGCGTCGCGGCCGTCGGGCAGGAGCCGGTCAGCCGCCATGGGGTCCATGCTACGGGCGCCCGCCCCCGGCCGGACCGGCGCGAACGGGCACCGGCGCCCCGGCCCCGCGCCCCGGCCGGGCGGGCGGTCTCAGCGCAGCCGGCGGGCGCGCAGCACCAGGTCGTCGGTGTGGTGGGCGCCCGCGCCGCCGTCGGGGGCCACCCGCGGACGCTGCTCGTCCACCTCGACCACCCAGTCCTCGTCGAGCAGCGCCGTCACCATCGACGGCCACACGTAGTCGGCCGGGTCGAAGCCGCTGTCGTCGGCCTCCCGGGTCTCCATCCCGGCGTGGTGCACGAGCAGCAGGACGCCACCGGGGGCGACGGCCGCCAGCAGCGCCCGCTCGGCCGCCGCGTCGGGGGTGCGCAGCAGCGCCGGGTACTGCGCGGAGACCAGGTCGAAGGAGCCCGGCGCGAGGCCCGCCCCGGTCAGTTCGGCGTGCACCCAGTGGACGGCGAGGCCCGCGTCCTCGGCGTGGCGGGCCGCGCGCTCCAGGGCCACACCCGAGACCTCCAGCCCGGTCACGTCCCAGCCGCCGCGGGCCAGCCAGACGGCGTCGGCGCCCTCGCCGCAGCCGACGTCCAGGACCCGGCCCGGAGCCAGCCCGGCCGTCTCGGCGACGAGGGCGCCGTTGGGCCGGCCGCTCCAGAGCTGCTGCCGGTCGGCGTACCGGTCGTCCCACACGGCCCGTACGGCGGGGTCGCCGAGGTACCCGGCTGCGAGGGGACCGGTGTCGGGGCGCCCGTCCGCGGCCGGGGGAGTGTCGGAGGGGCGCGATGCCGCTGCTGCGTTCTCGATGTCGTGGGTCACGGGCTCACCGTCGCCCACCGACTCCCGGTCACGCCAGTCCTGTTGCCGTTCCGGCAACGCGGGGACCGCACGGGTGCCACGGTGGCCGCTCACCCGGCGAAGGCGTCGAAGACCTCGGTCATCGCCGCGAGCGTGTGGCCGCTCACGAAGGCGTCGCAGTGCGGCAGGGCCGCGGCGATGCCGCCCGCGAGCGGGGCGTACCCGGGGGCCGCCTTGCGCGGGTTGACCCAGACCACGCGGTGGGCCAGGCGCCGGAGGCGGGCCGTCTCGCGGCCCACCGCGGCGGGGTCCTCGCCCTCCCACCCGTCGGAGAAGATCACCACCACCGCTCCGCGGGCCGTCCCGCGCCGCCCGAACCGGTTGGTGAACTCCGCCAGCGACCGGCCGATCAGCGTGCCGCCGGACCAGTCGGGCGCGGCGAGCCCGGCCCGCCGCAGGGCGGCGTCCGGCGTGGTGTGCCGCAACGCCGGGGTGAGCCGGGTCAGCCGGGTCGCGAAGACGAAGATCTCGACGGCCAGTCCGCCGCCCGCCGGCGAGCAGAGCCGGGAGAAGATCTGCAGGTAGACCCGGGTGTACGGCTCCATCGACCCGGAGATGTCGCACAGCAGCACCAGCGGCCGGCGCCGGAGCCGGCCGTGCGAGCGGGCCAGCCGGACGGCCTCCCCGCCGGTCCGCAGACTGCGCCGCAGGCTCCGCCGCAGATCGATGCGGCGGCCGCCCGGATCGGCCTCCCGGCGCCGGGTACGGCGCAGCGGCACCCTGATCGTGAGGCCGGCGAGCAGGCGGTCCAGCTCCGCCAGCTCGCCGGGGCCGAACCGGCCGAAGTCCTGGTGCGCGAGCGACTCGGCGGCGCTGCCGGTCAACCGCTGGGTGCCGGTAGCGGCCGGGCGCTCGGAACCGCCGCCGGTGGCCTCCGGACGCAGGTCGCCGCCGGGCAGCCGGGCGGCGGAGGGCCGCGCCGGCGACGGTGCCGCGCCGGCCGGGGCGGGCGGGCCGGGTTCCAGGCCGGGCAGCGGCGGGTTGCCGGGGGAGCCCCGGTGGTCGGCCGGGTCGCCCGCCCCGCCGAAGACCAGGCCGAAGACCCGGTCGAAGGTCTCCAGCTGCGCCCGCCCGGTGACGAACACCAGCCGGGCCGTCCAGTACAGCGTCGGCCGGTCCACCGGCGGCAGCAGGCGCAGCGCGTCGAGGAACCGCGCCGAGCGTTCCGGGGTGACCGGCAGGCCCGCCCGGTGCAGCGCCGCGCCGAAGCGGGCGGCGAACGCGGCCTGGTCGAGCGGTTCACCCATCGGGCGCACCGGCCAGCCAGGCCAGGCCGCGGTCCCTGACCAGGTCGTGGTCCTCCCGGTACTTGAGCAGCACGCCGAGGGTGCGCCCGGCCGAGTCCGGGTCCAGCCGCTCGACGCCGAGCAGGGTGAGCGCGGAGACCCAGTCGATGCTCTCGGCGATCCCGGGCGGCTTCTGGACCTCCAGGGTGCGCAGGCGCCGTACGGCCGCCGCCACCTCGGCCGCGAGCGAGGGCGCGGTGCCGGGGACACGGCGGCGGACGATCTCGATCACCCGCTCGGTGCCGGGGTAGTCGATCCAGTGGTAGAGGCAGCGGCGTTTGAGGGCGTCGTGCAGGTCGCGGGTCCGGTTGGAGGTGAGGATGACCAGTGGCGTGACGGCGGCGCGGACGGTGCCCAGTTCGGGGATGGTGACGCCGGCCTCCGCGAGCACCTCCAGCAGGAAGGCCTCGAAGTCGTCGTCGGCCCGGTCGATCTCGTCGATCAGCAGGACGGCGGGGGTCGGCCCGGGGTGGGTCAGCGCGGCGAGCACCGGGCGGCGCAGCAGGAAGGCGTCGGTGAACAGGTCGGCCTCCTCCAGCGCCGTCCCCCGGCTCTCCGCGAGCCGGATGCTGAGCAGCTGGCGCGGGTAGTTCCACTCGTAGAGCGCCTCCGCGGCGTCCAGACCGTCGTAGCACTGCAACCGGATCAGCGGGCTGCCCAGCACGGTGGCGAGGGCCCGGGCGGCCTCGGTCTTGCCGACGCCGGGCTCACCTTCCAGCAGCAGCGGCTGGGGCAGCCGCAGGGCGAGGTAGAGCGCGGTGCTCAGGCCGGTGTCGGTGAGGTAGCCGGTGGCGTCCAGGGCTGCGCGCAGGGTCGGCGGGTCGGGCGCGGCGAGCGCGACGGCCCGGCGGGCGGCCTCGTCCGGTGACGGCGGGATGCCTTGGCTCACGACGGCTCCTCGCTCACGACGGCTCCCCGGTCACGGTGCCTCCCCGGTCACGGCGCCGGTTGGCCGGGACCGACCCGGGCGGCGGACTCGAAGCGGTCCCGGCAGCCGTCGGAGCAGAACCAGTGGCGGTGCCCGCCGACGTCCGAGGACACGGTGTCCGGGACGACGGCCACCGTCATCCCGCAGACCGGGTCGACGGCGGTACGCGGTCCGGCCTCCGGCTCGCCGGCCCCGGCCCCAACCCCGGCCGCAGCCGCGTCGGACGCGCTGTCCGGTACCACCGGCACGGCTTCGCTGTGCACCGCGACGGCGTGCCGCGAGGCCACCAGCTCGGCCAGGATCGACACCGCGATCTCCCCGGGCGTCCGGGCGCCGATCCACAGGCCCGCCGGGGTGTGGATCCGCTCGCGCTCCTCGGTGTCGAGCTCCAGTCCGGCCAGCACCGCCGTCCCGCGCCGCCCGCTGGCGACCAGCGCGACGTACGGGACCCCGGCGCGGGCGGCGGCGGTCAGCAGCGCCTCCTCGTCGCGGCCGTGCGAGGCGACCACCACGGCCGCGACCCCGGCGAGTGCCTGCCGCCAGGACCCGGGCGAGGGATCCCGCGGGGCCGTCGGGACCTCTTCGGGCCGGACGGCCCGCAGCTCGTACCCCAGGCCCTCGCCCAGGGGCCAGCAGGCTGCGACCGATGGGGGTGTCACCGAGCACCAGGACCACCGGTGCCGGGCGGTGCGGCTCCAGGAAGACTTCCAACTCCCCGCCGGACAGGCAGGGGTTGGCCACCAGCAGGGTCCCCTCCCGGGCGTCCGCCCCCGGCCCGGCGGCGGTCTCGGCCGGAGCGGCCCCGCCGTCGCCCTGCGGCACGATCCGCAGCACCAGCGACTCCCCGCTGCGCAGCACCCGCAGCGCCTGCACCCGCACGGTGGACTCGGCGCAGACGCCGCCGACGAAGCCCTCGATCCGGCCGTCCTCCAGCACCAGCGCGGTGTCCCCGGGGTGTGCGCTGGTGGGGTGCAGCGCGCGCACCACGGTCGCCTTGACGAAAGGTGTCTGACGTTCCGTCAGCTCGGCGATCCGCTGTTCCAGGGCGGTGCCCGTACTCACCGGGGGGCCTCCACGCCGCCGTGCATGGCCTGCCAGACCCGCCCGGGGGTGAGCGGCATGTCGGCGTGCCGGACCCCGATGGCGTCCAGCACCGCGTTGACCACGGCGGGGGGTGAGCCGACCGTCGCGGACTCGCCGATGCCCTTGGCGCCGATCGGGTGGTGCGGCGAGGGTGTGACGGTGTGGTCCAGCTCCCAGGCCGGGGTCTCCAGCGCGGTCGGCAGCAGGTAGTCCATGAAGGACCCGGAGAGGCAGTTGCCGTCCTCGTCGAAGCTGATGATCTCCATCAGCGCCATGCCGACCCCGTCGGCGAGGCCGCCGTGCACCTGCCCCTCGATGATCATCGGGTTGATCCGGGTGCCGCAGTCGTCGACCGCGACGAACCGCCGCACCGTGACCTCGCCGGTGCCGGCGTCGACGTCCACCACGCACACGTACGCGCCGTACGGGTACGTCAGGTTGGGCGGGTTGTAGACCGTGGTGGCCTCCAGGTGGCCCTCCACGCCCTCGGGCAGGGACCCGTGGGCGGCGAGCGCGATCTCCTGGATCGTCCTGGTCGCGGTGGGGTCGCCCTTCACGAACCAGCGGCCCTTCTCCCACTCCAGGTCGTCGGGGGCCACCTCCAGCATCGCGCCGGCGATGATCCGCGCCTTGTCGCGCACCTTGCGCGCGACCACCGCCGCCGCCGCGCCGGAGACCGGCGTCGAGCGGCTGCCGTAGGTGCCGAGCCCGAACGGGGTCTGGTCGGTGTCGCCGTGCACCACCTCGATGTCCTCCGGCGGGATGCCCAGCTCCTCGGCGACGATCTGGGCGAACGTCGTCTCGTGGCCCTGCCCCTGGCTCTGCACGCTCAGGCGCACGACCGCCTTCCCGGTCGGGTGGACCCGCAGCTCGCAGCCGTCGGCCATGCCGAGGCCGAGGATGTCCATGTCCTTGCGGGGGCCGGCGCCGACCGTCTCGGTGAAGAACGCCAGCCCGATGCCCATCAGTTCGCCGCGGGCCCGCCGCTGCGCCTGCTCGCGGCGCAGCTCCTGGTAGCCGGCCAGGTCCAGCGCCTTGCGCAGGCAGGCCGGGTAGTCGCCCGAGTCGTACTCCCAGCCGGTCTTGTTCCGGTACGGGAACTGTTCCGGGCGCAGCAGGTTCTGCATCCTCAACTCGGCCGGGTCGGCCCCGAGTTCGTCGGCCAGGCAGTCGACCATCCGCTCGATCAGGTAGACCGCCTCGGTGACCCGGAACGAGCAGGCGTACGCCACCCCGCCGGGCGCCTTGTTGGTGTAGACGCCGGTGACCGCGCAGTGCGCCGCCTCGATGTCGTACGAGCCGGTGAAGATCTGGAAGAACCCGGCCGGGTACTTGGTCGGCTGGGCGGTCGCGTTGAACGCGCCGTGGTCGGCGAGGACCTTGACGCGCACGCCGAGGATCCGGCCGTCGCGGGTCGCGGCGATCTCACCGTGCATGTGGTAGTCGCGGGCGAACGAGGTGCTCGTCAGGTTCTCCGAGCGGTCCTCCACCCACTTCACCGGCCTGCGGGTGAGGATCGAACCCACCACCGCGCACACGTACCCCGGGTAGATGCCGACCTTGTTGCCGAACCCGCCGCCGATGTCCGGGGAGATCACCCGGATCTTGTGCTCCGGCAGGCCCGCCACCATCGCGTACAGCGTGCGGTGGGCGTGCGGCGCCTGGGTGGTGGCCCAGAGCGTCAGCTTGCCGTCGACCGGGTCCATGTCGGCCACGCAGCCGCAGGTCTCCAGCGGCGCGGGGTGCACCCGCGGGTACAGCATGTCCTGGGCGACCACCACCTCGGCGCGGGCGAACACCTCGTCGGTGGCGGCACGGTCGCCCGCCTCCCAGTCGAAGATGTGGTTGTCGGTCCGGCCCTCCTGGTCGTCGCGGATCACCGGGGCGCCGGCGTCCAGCGCGCGCCGGGCGTCGATCACCGGCGGCAGCGGCTCGTACTCGACGTCGATCAGCTCGATCGCGTCCCGGGCCGCGTAGTGGTCCTCGGCCACCACGAACGCCACCTCCTGCCCCTGGAAGCGCACCTTGTCGGTGGCCAGCACCGCCTGGGTGTCCATCGACAGGGTGGGCATCCAGGCCAGGCCGAGGCCCTCCAGCGTCGCGCCCGTCACCACCGCCCGGACCCTGGGATGCGACTCGGCGGCCGAGGTGTCGATCGAGACGATCCGCGCGTGCGCGAACGGGCTGCGCAGCACCGCGCCGTGCAACATGCCGGGCAACTGCACGTCGTCGACGTAGTGGCCCCGGCCGCGCACGAACCGCGGGTCCTCCTTGCGGTGCAGCCGCCCGTACCCGATCGGCCGCTCGGCCGGACGCTCCTCGGGCTCCCGGCCGGTCTGCGGTGCGGTCTCCTGGGTGGTGCTCACGGTGTGCTCCCCGCGGTCGGGGCGGCCTCGGCCGCCGGATGCCGCGCCGCCCACCGGACGGCGCGCACGATGTTCAGGTAGCCGGTGCAGCGGCAGAGCTGGCCGGAGATCGCCTCGCGGATCTCCTGCTCGGACGGGTCGGGGTTGCGGTCCAGCAGCGCCCGCGCGGTGAGCATCATGCCCGGCGTGCAGAATCCGCACTGCAGGCCGTGCTCCTCGATGAACCCCTGCTGGACCGGGTCGAGCCCGTCGGCCCCCTCCAGGTCCTCCACCGTGCGGACCCGGTGCCCGGCGGCCATCGCGGTCAGCACGGTGCAGCTCTTGACCGGCTCGCCGTCGAACAGCACCACGCAGGTGCCGCAGTTGCTGGTGTCGCAGCCCCAGTGCGTGCCGGTGAGGCCGAGGTCGTCCCGCAGGAAGCGCACCAGCAGGTGCCGGGCCTCCACCTCGGCGGTCCGGTCCTCGCCGTTGACGTTGACGGTGACCTCCATCGTCACCCCTCCTCCGTGTCGGACCGGGCCGCCCGCGGCGCCCGGTCGGCCCGTTCGGCGGCCACCAGCAGGGCCCGCCGGGTGAGTTCGCCGGCCAGGTGGCGCTTGTACTCGGCGCTGCCCCGGCCGTCGGTCTGCGGATCGCAGTCCTCGGCCGCGATCCGCCCGGCCTCGCGGAAGACCTGCTCGGTCGGCTCCCGGCCCACCAGCGCCTGTTCGGCCCGCCGGTAGCCGACCAGCGACGTCCCGACCGCGGCCAGCCCGATCCCGGCCCAGCCGATCCGCCCGCCCGTCAGCGACAGCGCGGCGCCCGCCGCCGCGACCGCCCAGTCCCCGGACTTGCGCTCGACCTTCCGGTAGGCGCTGCCCGCGCCCGGCCGCACCGGCACCCGGATCTCCACCAGCATCTCGCCGGCACCGACGGCCGTCTCGTACGGGCCGAGGTAGAAGTCCTCGATCGGCACCGTGCGCCGCCCGCCCGGCCCGAGCACCACGGCCACCGCCCGCACGGCGGCGCACACCGCGGAGAGGTCCTCCGCCGGATCGGCCTGGCAGAGCGAGCCGCCGATGGTGCCGCGGTTGCGCACCGGCGGGTCGGCGATCACCCGCTCGGCATCGTGGAAGATCGGGAAGTGTCGGCCGAGCAGGTCCGACTCCAGCAGGCTGCGGTGCCGGGTCAGCGCGCCGATCCGCACCTCGCCGTCCTCCAGCCGCAGGTAGTCCAGCTCGTGCAGGTCGTTGATGTCGACCAGGAACTCCGGACGGGCCAGCCGCAGCTTCATCATCGGCAGCAGGCTGTGGCCGCCGGCGATGACCCGGGCCTCCTCCCCGAACCGCTCCAGCAGCGCGAGCGCGTCGTCCACGCTCCGCGCGCGCCGGTACTCGAATGACGCGGGAACCTGCACGGCAGCCTCCTGACCGGTCACGGGCCGCAGCCGGGGTGACGGCCAAGGCCCTGCCGCCGACCGGCCGGCGGTACGCCCGCGAACCGGCGGTACGCCGAGCGTCACCCCGCCGGCCGAGCGGGTCAACGGCGACTGAAGGGAATGGTTAAGACGCCCCCGCCGCTGACCCCTGTGGAACCCGCGACGGCGCGGCCGGCGGGCGACCGCAGGAGGCGGCGATGACCCTCACGCAGCTCAGAGCCTTCGTCGCGGTGGCGCGGCTGGGATCGGTCAAGGCCGCGGCGCTCTCCCTGCGGGTCAGCGAGCCCGCGGTGTCCGGAGCGGTGGCGGCCCTGCGGCGCGAACTCGGCGACCAGCTGTTCGTCCGGGCCGCCGGCGGGATCGCCCTCACCCCGGGCGGGCGACGGCTGGCCGCGGGCGCGGCGGAGATCGTGGGACTGGCCGAGGAGACCCGCCGGAGGGTCCGCGAGGCGGCCACGCAGACCTCCTTCCTGCGGGTCGCGGCCACCGAACCGAGCGCGGAGCTGATCGTGCCGCCGCTGCTGGAGGCCTTCGTCCGCCGGCAGCCGGAGGTGGACCCCAGCACCCTCGCCGTCCCCGCCGAGGTCCTCACGGAACTGCTGCTGGACCGCCGGGCGGACGTCGCGATCGGCCCGGCCCCCGCGCCCGCCGACACCCCCGCACCCGCCGACACCCCCGCACCCGCCGACACCGCCGCGCCCGCGGCGGGCCCGGACCCCGCAGGCCGTCCGGACCTCGCGGCCGACGCCGTCGAACACATCCCGTTCCTGCGGTTCCGGCTGGTCGTCGTCGCCTCGCCCCGGCACGCCGGAGCCGGCCTCGACCGGGCCGGCGACGGCCCGCTGCGCCTGCCGGTCAGCCGGCTGCCGCGCGAACACTGGCTGCTCGGCCCGGGGCAGCTGGACCCGGACACACCGGGTGGCGCCTTCCTGGCCCGGCACGGTGTCGGCGACGGCTGCGCCTCGTTCTTCCCCAGCACCGCGGCGGCGCTCAACGCGGTCGCGGCGGGCGACGGGATCTCGCTGGCCCTGCTCCACCTGGTCCGCGACGAGCTGCGGCGCGGCGCCCTCACCGTGCTGGAGATCCCCGGCACCCCGGTCGACGGCGTCCTGCGGGTCAGCGCGCTGCGTGGCGACCGGCGCTCGCCGACCGCCTCCGCGCTCTGCCGCTTCGTGACCACGCCCGCCGCGCTGCGGAGCCTGCTGAGCCGGACCACCGGGGTGCCGGGCGCCCACTTCCACCCCACCGTGCACGTGAGCCTGTGGAGCTGACCCGCGAGCGCGTGCGCCGCTCCTGAGCGATCCTGGAAGGACACGTCGACGATCACCACCGCCGTGCCGACGGCGGGATCGCCGGCGGTCCGTGCGAGGAGGCCCGGCCGCATGGAGTTCACCCACGAGTTCCGCGTGAGCCTGCCGATCGGGGCGGCCTGGGAGCTGTTCACCGACATCCCGCGGCTGGCGCCCTGCATGCCGGGCGCGCAGCTCACCTCCGTCGAGGAGGAGCGCTACCGCGGGACGGTCAAGGTCAAGGTCGGGCCGGTCACCATCGTCTACAGGGGCGTGGCCGTGTTCGAGGAGCGCGACGACGCCGCGCACACCGTCCGGCTGAAGGCCTCCGGCCAGGACACCCGGGGCCAGGGCAACGCCGAGGCGCACATCACCGCCCGCCTCGCACCGGACGGCGACGGCACCCGGGTGACGGCGCACACCCGGCTCAGCATCACCGGCAAGGCGGCCCAGTTCGGCCAGGGGGTGATCGAGGAGATCAGCAGGAAGCTGCTCGGGAGGTTCGTGGACTGCCTGGAGCAGCACTCGGCCGCGGACCACCCGCCCGAGGAACCCCGGCAGGCCGAGCAGCCCCGGCAGACCGGGCAGCCCCAGCCACCCCGGCAGCCCGAGCGGCCCGGACCGACGCGGGAAGCTGCCGCCGTCGACGACGAGCCGCTCGACCTGCTCGACGCCGCCCGCGGCCCGCTGCTCAGACGGCTGCTCCCGGCCGCCGTCGGGACGCTGGCCGTCATCGCGCTGGTGCTGGGGCTGCGAAGGGCCCGGCACACCGCCCCGCACCCCTGCCGGTGCTGCTGCCGCCGCTGCGGGTGACACCGTGCGCGACGTCCTGGACGAGGTCTACCCGTGGTACCTGGCCGGTGAGGGCTTCGGGCTCGCCACCGTGGTCAGCACCTTCCGCAGCGCCCCGCGCCCGACCGGCGCCGCGATGGCGGTGTCCGACTCCGGCACGGTGGTCGGCAGCGTGTCCGGCGGCTGCGTCGAGGCCGACGTCTACGAGGAGGCCCGCGAGGCCCGCGCCACCGGCCGCCCGGTGCTGCGCCGGTACGGGGTGAGCGACCAGAACGCCTTCGAGGTCGGGCTGAGCTGCGGCGGCACCATCGAGGTCTTCGTCGAACCGGTGTCCCGCCGGACCTTCCCCGAACTCCCCGCCGTGGTGGCCTCGGTGACCGCCGGCGAGCCGGTCGCGACCGCCACCGTCGTCGCCGGCCCGGAATCCGGGGCGGGCTCGCTCGGCCGCCGGCTGGTGGTCTGGCCGGACCGCACCGCCGGCACGCTCGGCTCCGCCGCCCTGGACGGCACGGTGACCGTGGACGCCCGCGGCCTGCTCGACCACGGGACGAGCGCGCTCACCCACTACGCCCGGACGGGCCGGCGCGAGGGCGCGGACCTCTCGGTGTTCGTCGGCTCGTACGTCCCGGCGCCCCGGCTGCTGGTCTGCGGCGCCCTCGACTTCGCCGCCGCCGTCGCCGAGCTGGGCGGCTACCTCGGCTACCGGGTCACGGTCTGCGACGCCCGTCCGGTGTTCGCCACCGCGGCCCGCTTCCCGCACGCCGACGAGGTCCTGGTGCGCTGGCCGCACGAGTACCTGGCCGAGGAGGCGGCGGCGGGCCGGCTCGACGACCGGACGGTGGTGGCCGTGCTGACCCACGACCCCAAGTTCGACGTCCCGCTGCTGGCCACCGCGCTGCGCCTGCCCCGGCTCGCCTACGTCGGCGCGCTCGGCTCCCGCCGCACTCACCTGGACCGGCTCGTACGGCTGCGCGAAGCCGGCCTGGACGACGAGGAGTTGGCCCGCCTCGCGGCCCCGGCCGGACTCGACCTCGGCGCCCGCACCCCGCAGGAGACCGCCGTCTCCATCCTCGCCGAGGTCATCGCCGCCCGCTGGGGCGGCACCGGCCGCCGGCTGACCGCCACCGAGGGCCCGATCCACACCGCCGGATCGCCCGACGAACGCTCCGGCGCCGGGAGCCCGGCCGCCCCCGCGACCTGAGCACCCCCCGCGACCCGCCCGCCGCCGACGGCCCGGCCGCGGCCCGTCAGCGGTGCAGGCGGGCGTTGAGCCGGGCGGCCCGGCGGGTCAGGTGGTCGCGCTCGGCGAGGTCGGACGCGGCGAGGGCCGCCTCGGCGTACAGCCGGGCCGCCGTCACCGGGTCGCCGTCGCGCTCGTGCAGGTGCGCCGCCACCGCCGTGTGCCGGGGCAGGCCGGCGTCCAGCGCCGCGAGCGCCGCCAGCCCGGCCCGCGGCCCGTCCGCCTCGCCGACGGCCACCGCGCGGTTGAGCCGGACGACCGGGCTGCCGGTCAGCCGCACCAGTTCGTCGTACCACTCGACGATCTGCACCCAGTCGGTCTCCTCGGCGGTCGGTGCGTCGGCGTGCAGCGCCGCGATGGCTGCCTGGGCCTGGAACTCGCCCAGCCGGTCGCGGGCGAGGGCGGCCTGGAGGATCGCGACGCCCTCGGTGATCGCCGCGGTGTCCCACCGGCCGCGGTCCTGCTCGGCGAGCGGCACCAGGCTGCCGTCCGGTGCGGTCCGTCCGGCACGGCGGGAGTGGTGCAGCAGCATGAGCGCGAGCAGTCCCGCCACCTCCGGGTGGTCGACCCGGGCCGCCAGCTGCCGGGTCAGCCGGATCGCCTCGGCGACCAGGTCGACGTTACCCGAGTAGCCCTCGTTGAACACCAGGTAGAGCACCCGCAGTACGGTCGCGACGTCACCGGGCCGGTCGAACCGCACACCGGAGACGGTGCGCTTGGCCCGGCTGATCCGCTGCGCCATGGTCGCCTCGGGCACCAGGTAGGCCTGGGCGATCTGGCGGGTGGTCAGCCCGCCGACGGCGCGCAGCGTCAGCGCCACCGCCGAGGACGGCGTCAACGACGGGTGGGCGCACAGGAAGTAGAGCTGGAGCGTGTCGTCCACGGCGGGCGCCGGGCCGGGCTCGGGCTGCTCGTCGAGGAGGTCCTCGCGGCGGCGGCGGGCGGCGTCCGCCCGGGCCGCGTCGAGGAACCGGCGCCAGGCCACCGTGACCAGCCAGCCCTTCGGGTCCCGTGGCGGGTCGGCGGGCCAGACCCGGAGCGCCTCGACGAGTGCCTCCTGCACGGCGTCCTCGGCCGCCGCGAAGTCGGCTCCGCGGCGGACGAGGATCCCGAGCACGCCCGGGGTGAGGCTCCGGAGCCGGGCCTCGTTCACCGGGGAGGTCACTCCGTGACGGTGGGCGGCGTGCCCAGGAACGGGCGCAGCTCCAGCCACTCGTGGATCGGCTTCCCGCCCGCCCCGGGGGCGGCCGACAGCTCCCCGGCCAGCTCGACGGCGCGCTGGTAGCTGTCGACGTCGATCACCATCCAGCCGGCGATGAGGTCCTTGGTCTCGGCGAACGGGCCGTCGGTGACGGGCGGGCGCCCCTCGCCGTCGTACCGGACGAAGGTCCCCTCGGGGGCGAGCGCCTGACCGTCGACGAACTCGCCACTCCCTTCGAGCCGGGCCGCGAAGTCGTTCATGTACTGCATGTGCGCCGAGATCTCCTCGGGCGTCCAGCGGTCCATGGGCACGTCGTTGACCGCCGCCGGGGCGCCGCGGTAGTGCTTGAGAAGCAGGTACTTGGCCATCGTGTCTCTCCTCGGTGCCGGTGCGACCCGTGGTGGCCGCTGCCACCCCGGGGACGGAGCCGGCCACGGGTTCTCGACATCGGCGCCGAGCTCTTTCCGTTCTTCTTCGTGGGTCGTGCCCGCAGCGGCCGGGATCAGCGGGCGTGCTCGATGATCCACTCGGCCTGCCGGGTGGCACCCGTGCAGCGGCAGTGGATCCGCTCCGCGCGGCCGTGCGGCTCGTCCAGGTGTTCCTGCTCGGCCTCCGCGTGCAGCTCGCGGAGGTGGTGCCGGAGGTCGACCAGCCGGTCGGGGTCCGGACGTTCGGCCGCCATCAGCCGGTCGTACGCGGCCTGCCCCTCCGCGAGCGCACCGCGCAGCTCACCCGGGGACGTGTGCACGTGCAGTTGTTCCGCCATGACTCCTCCTGCTCGCCAGGCCGGACCGGACACCCTCCAGCGTCCCACCAGGGCGGGCCGACGGCGAGGAGGAGCCGCCCGAGCGGGCCGCGCCGGTGGCTCAGCGGTCCGGGCGGAGGTTCCAGACGGTCAGGTCGCCTTCGACCAGGCCGTACGAGCCCTGGTCGTAGAAGGTCCCGGTGACCGTCAGCGCGGCGATCGGGGAGTGCTCGTCGAGCAGGCACACCCGGTCGCCCTTCCCCACGATCACCGACCGGCGCGACTGGGTGGCGAGCAGGTCCTTGCAGCCCTGCGCGGTGGGCGCCTCCGCCGCCGTCCACTGGGCGACGGTGCCCTTGACCTCCATCGAGCTGGACCCGTTGCGCCCGACGTTGGGCGAGAAGCCGAGGCCGGAGGTGGAGCCCTTGCGCGGCGGCGTCTGCTCCAGGTCGATGCCCTCCAGCCCGATCAGCATCCGGCCGGCCCACCGGACGGACACCGCGCCCGTCCCGGCGCTCGGGCTCGCCGCCCCGGCGCCTCCCGGGCCCTGGCCCGACGGCGCGGTCGCCTCGGGCAGCCCCTGCGGCCGGGCCGTGACGGTCACCGAGGAGGACGGCGGGACGGGTGCCGGCGACGAGCCGCCCGAGAAGGCGGCGAAGGCGGTCGCCACGCCGGCGGCCGCGCTCACCACGGCGGCCCCCGTCGCCCAGAGCTTGGCGTGGGAGGTGCCGGCACCGGCCGGTGCCGGGGAGCCCGCCGGCGGGACGGCGGGTGGCGGTGCCGGCTGCTGCGACGGATCCTGCACGGTGGTCCTCTCGTTCCCCGACCGGGCCGCCGGAGGAGCGGCGGACCGGATGATCTCCGGCCCGAGGCCAACTCCCCTGCGCCGTCCGCACCATGGTAGTGCTCCGGACGACGGGCGCGAGGGCGCCGGGCCGGGCGCCGGACGCCCGCGTCTCCCGTCCGGGTCCTCACGTCCGGGTCCTCACACCTGGGCCATGCCGCCGTCCGCGAAGAGCTCGACGCCGGTGATGAAGCTGGAGGCGTCGCTGCACAGGAAGACCGCGGCCCGGCCCATCTCACGGGGATCGGCGATCCGTCCGGTCGGGTTGCCCTCGCCCATGGTCCGGACGGCGGCGTCGACCTGGTCGGCGCCCTGCGCCATCGCGAGGGCGCTGCGCAGGGAGGCGGTGTCGACCGCGCCGGGGCTGAGGATGTTCATCCGGACGCCCGACCCCTTGACGTCCTGGATCCAGGCCCGCACGAAGTTGCGCACGGCGGCCTTCGAGCCGCCGTACAGGCTCATCCCGCGCGGCGGCTGGATGGACGCGGTGGAGCCGATGACCACGACCGTTCCGCCGGGCGGCAGTAGCGCCAGCGCGGGCTGGACGGTGAACAGGACGCCCTTGGCGTTGACGTCGAAGGTGCGGTCGAACTGCTCCTCGGTGATCGCGTCGAGCGGGGCGTGCGCGCCGATCCCGGCGTTGGCCACGACCGCGTCGAGCCGCCCGTGGCGCTCCTGGACCTGCCGGTAGGCGGACTGCATGTCGGCGAGCCTGGTGACGTCGGCGACGATCCCCGAGCAGTTCGGCCCGATCGCCTCGACCGCCGTGTCCAGTGCCTCCTGCGACAGGTCGGTGATGACGACGTGGGCGCCGTGGGCGACGAACTCCTGGGCGATGCCCAGGCCGACGCCGGATGCGCCGCCGGTGATGACGGCGACCTTGCCTTCGAGCTGACGGTTCATGGTTCTCCTCCTGGGGAGCGGGACGCTTCCCGGCGCCGCCGGCCGTGGCCGAACGACGTGGGGGCGTGCGCGGGTACGAGGGGGTGCGCGGGCATGCGGACGCGCCGGATGCGGGCGCCATGCCCTACAGTGGTAAGTGGAGGCGCCTCCAGTTCCTGAACTGTAAGTGGGGGCGTCTCCACTTAGCAACCCGGGACGACAGGAGACCGCCGATGACCCGTGAGACGGGGCGTCCGCTGAGGGCCGACGCGCAGCGCAACCGGGACAAGATCCTCTCCGCGGCCGTGCGGGTGTTCGCCGAGGACGGGCTGGACGCACACCTCGAACGCATCGCCAAGGAGGCCGGCGTCGGCTCCGGCACGCTCTACCGCAACTTCCCCACCCGGGAGGTGCTCATCGAGGCCGCCTACCGCAACGAGCTGAGCCGGCTGTGCGACGCCGCCCCCGATCTGATGGCCGCCCTCGCCCCGCGGGAGGCCCTGCGCGCCTGGATGGGCCGCTTCATCGACTACGCGACCGCCAAACTCGGCATGGCCGACGCCCTGCGCGCCCTCGTCGAGTCCGGCGTCAACCCCTACGCGCAGAGCCACGAGATGATGCTGGCCGCCCTGACCGCCCTGCTGGCCGCCGGAGTCGAGGCCGGCACCGTGCGTTCCGACATCACCGCCACCGACATGTTCGCCGCCCTCACCGGCATCGCCCTCGCCTCCGGCCGGCCGGACCAGCGCGAGCAGGCCGAACGCCTTCTCGACCTCACCCTCGACGGTCTGAGCACCGGCCGGTCCTGACGGTCCGTCCGCGGCGCCGCCCGGCGTGGTGTGGGAGGATCGTTCGGGTCCGATGCGAACGACCGCAAGGGGGAACGATGACGGGCCTGGTGCTGATCGGTGTCCTGGCGCTCGCCGTGGGCGGGTGCGTGTGCGTGGTGTGGGCGGACCGCGGCGGGCCCCGCTGGGTCCGCGTCGTGGCAGCCGTGACCCTCGCCGCCGGCGAGCTGGTGCGCGGTTCGGACCGGCGCCGCCGCCGGCGGCTGAACCGGAACGACGGCGGCGGCGACTGAGGGCGCCGACGGGCCGTGCCGGCGCCGGCCCCCGTCGGTCAGCAGTCGCAGGGGCAGCAGCAGTCGCAGTCGCACCCGTCGCAGCCGCTGCATCCGTCGCACGCGCAGTTGCAACTGTCGCCTATGCAGTCGCAGTTGCGCTGACACCAGCCGTCCCGTCGCTCCCTGCTGAACGGGTCGTCGTGCTCGCAGCAGGCCAGTTGGCACGTGCAGGCCATCAGTCCCCACACCGCGCAGCCGGCCAGCGCGCCGCGCGGGCTCTTGCGGGGTGGTTCCTCGGTCGGCGGCCGGTCGACGACCGAGCCCTGCGCCGCGGGTACGGACTGCGCGCAGCCGGCGCCGTGGCCGAAGACCCGGTCGACGGCGTTGCCGGTCTCGTGGGCGAGCAGCAGGTGGGCCAGCGCGCGGTCGGTGAACTCCACGTCCTGGAGGGCCAGTCGGATCCCCTGTACGGCGTCCCGGCACAGCCGTTCCGCCTCGGCCCGGTCGGTGCCGGTCGCGGTGAGCGGGTTCCAGGCGCCGTCGGCGGCGTCCCGTTCCTGGTCCTCGGCGGCGTCCAGCAGATGGGCGAGGCGCCCGAACAGCCGGCCCGCCTCGGCCAGCGCGGCGGCGTTGGCCGGCCGCCCGGCCAGCACGGCGGTGTGCGCGAACGCCGCGGCGGTCGCACTCTCGGTCGGTTCGGTGACCCGCAGCACCGAGCTGCCCGCGACGGCGTCCCGTTCCAACCGCCCCTGCCGGGCCGCCGCAGTGAGCAGGACGCCGGTGTCGAAGCCGACCACCGAGCCGCTGCCCGCGCTCTGTCGGTCCCACCGGCGGGCGACCGCCCGCGCCCCGGCCGCGACCGGCCGTCGGGCGAACGCGCCGTCGCCGTCCTGGACGTGGTCGCGCATCTTCACCGAGGCCAGGGCCAGCGACACGGCGGCGGCGAGCCGGGCCCCCTCGCCGTCGGCGACCTCCGCGCCGCGCATCCCGCGCAGCGGGCACGGGCCGGCCTTGCGGCGGCCGGCGGCGGACCCGTCCGGGCCGGGGACGCTCTCGCGCTGGGCCTCGACCAGGACCGAGATGATCAGGCCGTCGTAGTTGGTCGCGGTGCGGGCTAGCTGCCCGTGGTCGTCGCGCAGGGCCAGACACAGACCGCAGAGGTGGGCGAGCCAGTCGACCCGCAGCCGTTCCGACAGCCGGTGCCGGCAGGGCCTGATGATTCCGAACACGGTTCCCCCCATGGGCCGCGGCCGCCCGGCCGCAGTCGATCACTCATCGTAGGGGGCGCCGGGCGTGGCCGGTACCGCTGCGGCACGGCCGCCCGCGCCGCGTACGGCGGGGGCCGGGGGGTCATGGCCGGGACGGCTGGCCATGACCCCTTCCAACGGCCCGTCGGCAGGCCGGAGATGACTCAGGACGGCGGCCGGGCCCGGCGTTCGGCCGGCCCGGCGGGCCGTACGGTCAGGAGGCGCACTCCTTGCAGATGGGGCGGCCGTTCTTGTCCTTGCCCGCGAGCTGGCTGCGATGGTGGACCATGAAGCAGCTCGAGCAGGTGAACTCGTCCTGCTGCTCCGGCAGCACCTGGACGGTCAGCTCCTCGCCGGAGAGGTCGGCGCCGGGGAGTTCGAGGCCTTCCACGGCCTCGAAGTCGGCGTCGACCGAGCCGGTCGACTTGTCGTTGCGCCGGCTCTTGAGTTCTTCGATGCTTTCGTCCGATTCGTCGCTGTTGTGGCGCGGCGCGTCGTAGTCGGTTGCCAAAACGGGGACCTTCCCGTCGAGTACTGCACAGTGGTGGGTTTGTCGTCGCACATCCTGTCCTGTCCGGGCCGCGCGGGTGGCCCACGACAGGCTTCTCGCACCTTTTCGGATGACACCGCGCGGGGACGGCCGTCCGGCGCGCTGCCGGCCGCCGAGCCCGGGCGTCCCCGCCACGGCACCCCGAAGCTCCCGCTCCGCATGCCTGACCTGCGGCGTTGTCCGCGCAGGAGCCGGCGGCGGGCCGCTGCGCCGGTCACCGGGACCGGTCGCGGAGCCGGGGAGGATGTCGTCATGCCGTGCATTGTCCGTCGTCGGGACGGTTTCGGCACCATTTACCCGGGACCGGGTGCCCGGCACCCGCGGTCCGGGGACGCCCGGAGGACTCAGTCGGTCAGGTATCCGCCCGGGACGGAGGTGAACAGCGGCCCGTCCGGACCGCTCACCCGCCAGGCCTCGGCCGGCCCGTCCGGGCCGAGCTCCGGCGGGACGGCGATGGTGCGCCCGGTGTCGAAGTCGAGTTCCAGCCCGCCGCCCGTACTGACCCGCACGGCCGTGACCCGGGCGCCGACCAGGGCGCGCAGACCGTCCTCCGGCGCCATCGTCAGGCCGGGGTAGAAGTGCCGCACGTCGCCGGGGGAGGTCAGCCGGAAGTCGTTCTCCACGGTGACGGCGAGCCCGCCGGTGAGCCCGACCCGCAACCGGTGGCCGCCGTCGACGCTCTCCACCAGGTGCCCGCACAGCACGGTCTCGATCTGTCCCGCCACGCTCGCCTCCCGCCGTCCCACCGTCCCACCGTCCCGGCACCCGGACCCGGCGCCCCGACCGACCCCGCGCCCTGACCGTTCCCGCACCGGGGCCGATCCGAGTCTGCCCGCCCGCCCGGGCCCCCGCACCCGGGCCCCGCCCGTGCCCCCGCACCCGGGCCCGCACCCCGTCAGACCGGGAGGCCCCGGACCAGCTCGGCCGGCCCGCCGTCACCGTCGCGCACCGCGAGCGCCGCGCCGGTCCGCGACCAGGAGCTCGCCGAGAGCACCGCGCGGGCCTCGTCCGCCGTGAACAGCCGGGCCTCCACCACCTCGCCCTCCGGCAGCCGCGCGGTGGCGAGCTGCCCGGGCGTCACCGTGCCGCCGTCGAAGACGTGCACCAGCCGGGGCCGGTCGCCCGGCCGCCGGGGGTCCGGTGCCTCCCAGTCGAGCGCCAGCAGCCGCCCGGGTTCGCGCTCCCAGCCGAGTTCCTCGTGGATCTCCCGGCGGGCCGCCTCCCGCGGCAGCTCCCGGTCGGCCTCGACCCCGCCGCCGGGCAGGACCCAGTACGGCCGCTCGCCGGGGCGCGGCTGCAGCCGGACCAGCAGGATCCGGCCCTGCTCGTCGGTGAACAGCATCCGTGCCTTCGCCCGGATCCGCGGCCGGGTGGCGAGGTAGGTCGCGCGGTCCATCGGCGGGGGCGGCGCCGGCCGCTCGGTGTGCAGGGGCGGCAGGCCGGCCGGCCCGGTGTACGGCGCCGGCGGCACGGCCGTGTACCGGGCCGCGGTGTGCCCGACCGGACGGCCGACCGCAAGCTCCAGCGGCCCGGCCGAACGCGGCGCCCGGAGACAGGCCGTGACCCGCCGGGACAGCAGCGGCGGCAGGGCGGAGGCGGCCTGCTCGGGCGTCAGGTAGCCGTACCAGCCGAGTTCCCCCTCCTCCAGCCGCAGGACGTCGAGCTCGGCATCGGTGAGCGGCTCCGCCCAGTAGAGGAAGGCCGCGATCGGCGGGCGGTCGCGGTCGAGCGACCAGTCCAGGCAGGCCAGCGCGCCCAGCCGGGGGGTGATCCCGAGCTCCTCCTCGATCTCGCGGACGGCGGTGCGCCGCGGCGAGTCGTCCTGGTCCTCCCAGCCGCCGCCCGGCACCTCGACGGGGTGCTCGGCCGCGTACGAGACCCGCACCACCAGCACCCGCCCCTGCCGGTCGGTGAACAGCACCCCGGCCGCGGCGAGCAGTTCGCGCCCCTCGCCACCGGCCTCCGGATACCCCGTCATCGCGCCCCCCGTGCCTCGCCGTCGTGAACAGCATGCAGGACACCGCGCCGGATGCCCACGGTTGCGGCCCGGCCGCGCGAGGATGTCGGCACGCGCGTCCGAGGGAGTGCCGATGACCGTCCAACTGCGCAGGATCTACCAGGAACCGGCACCCGGTGAAGGCCGCCGGGTGCTGGCCGACCGGCTCTGGCCGCGCGGGCTGCGCAAGGACGCGGCCGCCTTCGACGAGTGGCTGCGCGAGGTCGCCCCGAGCAGCGAGCTGCGGCGCTGGTACGGCCACGAGCCGGCCAGGTACGAGGAGTTCCGCGCCCGCTACCTGGCCGAACTGGCCGAGCCGGCAGGGGCCCGGGCGCTGGAGCGGCTGCGCGCGCTGGCCGCCGCCGGGCCGCTCACCCTGCTGACGGCCACCCGGGACGTCGCGCTGAGCCACCTGACCGTCCTGGCCGAACTGCTCGAACGCCCGGGGCCCGGTCCCGGTTCCGCTGCGAGCTCGCCGTGAGGCCGGCGGGGCGCACGCCTCAGGTGCACCAGAACAGGAACGGCTTGCAGGTCGGCGAGGGCGACGGCGCCGGGCTGGACGGCCCCGGGCTGGGCCTGCTGCCGGTCGGCGCCGGGGTCACGGGCGCGGGGGCCTCGCTCGAACGGGTGGCGGAGACGGGCGCCGAGGACGCGCCGGACGCGGAACCACCGGGCTTGGGGCTGCGCCCGGCCCTGGACGGACCGGTCGGGCTCGGCGCCGCCGAGGTCGGGGCCACCGACATCGAGGGGATCACCACCACCGGGTGTTCGTCGGCCCCCGGGGTGCTCGCGGGCCGGGCGGCCGGCCCGCCGTCCTGCGGTGCGGCCAGCGCCACCACCCCGGCACCGCCGATCACCAGGCCGGCGGCCGTGATCAGGACCATCCGGCGCCCTCGCCCGGTGCGCCGCCTGGCCCGGCCGGCCGCCCGCGGCGCGCTGGCCGGCTCGGCCTGCGGCAGCGGTACGGCGGCGCTCGCGGCCGCTCCACAGCCGGGGCAGGAGTAGGCGCCGTTCAGGTGCCGTCGGCACGGGACGCAGTAGTTCAGCGGGATGCCGTGGTCCATATGAGCTTTCCGGATCGCCTCTGGTGTCCCGTGCTTCTCACGCGACGTGTCATGGACCCTACGCACGGCACTGTGGCGGTCGACAGGTGCCCGCTGTGAGGCTTTCGCGGAGATCCCATGCAAGGTTCCCGGTCGTTCGGGGACGCCTGCGGGCCGGCCCCGCGAGGGTGGCCGGCCCGTCGTGGTCACGCTGGGCGTGTGGGGTGCTCAGGCCATCGCCTGGGCCTCCGGGACCTCCTGGACCTGCGCGTACGGCGCCAGCTTCCGGATCGACTCGATGCTCTTCATGCACTGCTCGAGCGACTCCTCGGGGTCGCTGGTCACCACCACGGAGCCATTGCTCGCCTTGAGCCGGAACCGGTGGTTGCCCGCGGCGTCCTGGTAGATCTCGAACTTCCCTGCCATAGGGATCTCACACCTCTCGGTCGGTCGGTCCCCCTCCTGACGCACGGTAGGGCGGCACTCCCCGTGCGGCATGCCGGACCGGTCGTCCGAGTGACGGGCGCGCCCCGGTCCCGCCGCTGTCAGTGCCACCGCCTACCGTTCCCGGCCATGAGCATGATGGGCGAGTACGTGCGTCTGACCCCTGCCGAGTTCGACCGCGCGGTCGCCGACCCGGCCTGGGCCGAGGAGTACGTCGAGGAGTTGGCCGACGCCGAGCCGGAGCACCGCACCGACACCGCCCGGTGCCGCTTCCTGAGCATCGACCGGGCCTGGGACACGCTGGCGTTCCTGCTGCGCCGGACCGGCTTCCCGCTGGACGTCGTGCACGGCGGGGCGGACCTCCCCGAGGCCGAGGACTGGGGGTACGGCCCGCCCCGCCACCTGACCCCGGCGCAGGTCCGCACCGCGGCCGACGCGATGGCGGCCCTGTCCGGCGTCGACCTGGTCCGCGACGTCACCATGGCGGAGCTGGCGGGGGCCGGGCTGTACCCGCGGATCTCCGAGGAGGAGACGGAGTGGCTGGGCTACGTCGTCGACCACTACCGGGCCCTGGTGCCGTTCTTCCGGGCGGCGGCCCGCGACGGTGACACGGTCGTCACGTGGATCGCCTGACCGGTCTCACTCCCGTACGACCTCGCCGGCCGGCCGGTCCGTGCGCAGCCCGAGGTACCGGGGCTGGCGCAGCCGCCCGTCCCTGGTCCACTCGGTGAAGCCGACCTGCACCACCAGGTGGGGCGTCACCCAGTGCGGTCGCCGCTCCGGGACGGGCTCGCCGAACGGGCTGTCGGGCCGGGCCAGCCCGTCCAGGGCGGACCGCAGGGCCAGCAGGGTGCGCGTGTCGAAGCCCGTGCCGACCTTCCCGGCGTACCGCAGCAGTCCGCCCTCGTGGTAGCCGAGCAGCAGCGCACCGAAGCCGACCCGACTGCCCGCCGGGTCGGTCCAGCCGCCGACGACCAGTTCCTGCCCGGTCTCGCACTTGAGCTTCAGCCAGTCGGCCGCGCGCCCCGGCCGGTAGCGGCTGTCGGCCCGTTTGGCGATCAGGCCCTCCCAGCCCTGGGCACAGGCCTCGGCGAGCGGGACCGGGCCGTCCGCGCGGCGGTGCTCGGTGAACCGCAGCCGGTCGCCGTAGACCACCGACTCGCGCAGCAGCGCCTTGCGGTCGGTCAGCGGCAGGCCGGTGGTGTCGTGACCGAGCAGGTGGAGCAGGTCGAAGAGGAAGTACGTCACCTCGACCCCGGCGGCGACGGCGGCCCGTGGGTCGCGCAGCTGCATCCGCTGCTGGAGCCGGGCGAAGCTGGTGGCCCCGCCGGCGAGCGCGACGATCTCGCCGTCCACGGTGAACTCCGGGACGGGCTGCGCGGCGAGCGCCGCCACCAGCTCCGGGTAGCGCTCGCCCAGCGGTTTGCCGGTGCGGGAGTACAGCCGTACCCCGGACGCGTCCCGCCGGGCGAGCGCCCGGATGCCGTCGAGCTTGCGCTCCAGCAGCCAGCCGCCGTCGAACTCGCGCCGGCCGCTCGCGGTGGCCAGCATCGGGTGGATCTCCACCGCGCAGACGTACCCGACCGGCCGCGCGGGCAACCGGGTCAGCCGCCCAGCGGCCCCCGGTGGACCAGCCGGACCTCGCTGCCGGGCCGGCTCTGCGCCCAGTCGACCTGCCAGCCGCGCCGCGCGGCGACGGCGGCGAGACCGGTGGCGCCGATGCCCCGGTAGTCCCGCTTCTTGACCGTGACGACCGGGTCGGTCTCCGGGTGCTTGTAGCGGCTCCTGCCCTCGGCGTTGCGGGCGCGGTGTTCGAGCTCCCGGGCCACGGCCGGCGGGCCCACCCGCTGCAGCTCGGCGTCGGCCCAGGCCTCCCACTCCTGCGGGGTGCCGTGGCGTTCGAGCCGGTAGCGGCGCGGGGTGAGCGTCGAGCGGACGATGTTCGGTCCGACCGAGTCGCCGCCGGCGCCGAGCAGCGCGCCGACGAAGTAGACCGCGATCAGCACCGCCCAGGGCAGCAGCCACAGCCACTGCAGCCAGAACTGCAGGGCCAGCCCGACGGCGGAGCGCCGGGGCAGCGGACCGGCGGCGAGGCCGGCCGGGGGCGGGTTGTGGACGGTGCTCACCCGAAGGCCTCCGTGATCCTGGTCTGCTGCGGCAGGGTGACCCCGGCGGCCGCTTCCCCGGCCCCGGCGCCGCCCTCGGGCTCGGGCGCCCCGGGACGGCGGTAGCGCACGCTGTCCGCGGTGGTGGCCAGCATGGTCACGTAGTCGGGGAACTCCGGCAGCGAGGGGGTGCTGATCCGCATGACCACCAGGGTGCCGGTGCCCGGGACGGGGATGTAGACCTCGGCCTGGGCCAGTTCCAGCGTGGCCGGGCCCGCGTCGTCGGTCTGGCTCGACAGGTCGAGCACCATGCCGGACAGCACCAGGACGGCGGGGCCGCAGCTGACCTCGGTGCGGATCACCTCGTGCGCCGGGTCCAGGGACAGCAGCTCGACCAGGGCGGCGGCGGCCACCTCCGGGTCCGAGGTGTCCGCCTCCTCGGCCAGGATCACCAGCGTCGCCGTGGTGATCCGGTCGTCCTCGGTGCCCATCAGGCTGAGGCCGCAGTACACCGCGCCGTCCTCGGCGGCGTCGGCGGCGATCTCGCCGTACCACTGGGCCACGGTGTCCCGCTGGTACGCGGTGCCGCCGGACCAGATCTCCGCGGAGACCTCGGCGAGGTGCGCCGCGCGCTCCTCCTCCGGCATGGCGACGCCCAACGAGTGGAAGATGTACGGCACCTCCCAGTGGATGTCGTCCGGTTCGTCGACCAGGACGGGGGAGGGCTGCTCGGCGGTGGTCATCAGGCGGCTCCGGGGGCGAACTCGTGGTACAGCTTGGGCGCGTTGATGCCGAGGCCGGCGCCCTTGATGCCGATCTGGATGCCGCGCGACCACCAGGACTGGGCGCTCAGCTTGCCGGCCGCGTCGAGGCTGTCGGCGATGCCGGGCAGGCTGCGCAGCGGGGTCTTGGTGAGCAGCGGGCCGATGCCGAACTTGTGCATCAGGGTGCCGCCCTCGGCGGCCTTGCTGATGGCGCTGCCGGCCTCGGCGAGCTTGGGGACGGCGGCGGCGATCCTGCCTTCGGTGGCGATCGCCTTGACGCCCATGCTGACGCCCTTGATGCCCTTCGCGGCGGTGCCGACGAACGGCAGCGCGCCCACGCCGTCCAGCGCGATGGTGGTCCAACTGACGTTGGCGCCACCGAGCTTGGCGAGGCCGTGGGCGCCGGCGGCGATCACCGAGGCGCCGGCCGCACCGGCGCCGAGCGCGGCGGACAGCGGCGGGCACCACATGGTCGCGAGCGCGGCGATGCCGAGCACGGCGGAGGCGGCGCCGGCGATGTCGCCGATCTTCTTCAGGGTGTCGGCGTGCTTGGTGGCCCACTCCTTGATGGAGTTGCCGAGCTTCTTGAAGCCGTCGCCGATCTTGCTCCAGACGCTGGTGTGCGGCGCGTTCTGGTTGGCCTTGCGCAGGGCCTTGGCGGTCTTCTCGGCGTCGTCCTGGTGGTGCTCCAGCAGTTCCTTCGCCTGCTTCACGATGTCCTGCAGCTCGTCCTCGATCTGCGAGAGCTCACGTGAGGCGGTCTCCAACTGGCTGCTGGCGCTGTCCAGTTGCTGCTTGGCGGCGTTGATCTTCGTCTGCGCGTCGGCCAGCGAGCGGTCGTCCGTGAAGAACTGCCCGGCCAGCGAGAAGGCCGGGTCGTCCGCGGCCTGGTTGTACCGGGAGGTCGCGTCCGACTTGCGCGCCTCGGCGGCCTCCATCCGCTGCTTGGCCTCCTGGGCGGCCGCCTCGTAGCGCTTGGCGGTGTCCTGGTAGCCGGAGAGCTGCCGGCCCCAGCCGTCCAGCTGCCCGGACGCCGACTTCACCGCGTCCAGGGAGTCCTGCATGATCTGGGGCAGCTCGCCGACCTTGCCGGCGAACGCCGACGCGGCCTCGCCCTGCCAGCTGCCGCCGGCCTGCCCGACCGACACCAGGGTGCGGTGCGCGCTCTCCAGCGATCCGGCGGTCGCGTTCAGCTGGGAGACCAGCGCGTTGACGCTGTCCACCCGGCCGGGCGCCGGGTTGAAGCCCAGCGCGGGGAACTCCGAGTCCTCGCTCATGCCGACGCCCCCTTGAAGGCGTCGCGGATGGCGTCCTCGGTCTCCGCGTAGCCCTTGCGGGTCGCCTTGAGCCCCTCCTCCAGCTGCGCGGTGCCGTCGGCGATCTTCTTGATCGCGTCGTCCCAGCTGTCGTGGAACTCGTCGCACGCGTGGTCGAGCGTCTTGCTGCCGGTGGTCTTCGGTCCGGTGTCCCGCATCGAGTTCAGCGCCGATCGCAGATCGTCCTGACTCTGCTTCAGCTGCTGAAGGAGCCGGTCCAGATCGTCCACCTCCACCCGGAAGTAGTCCCCCATGTCGTACCTTCCCCGTCTGTCGTGAGCGAGCCAGGCACAGACTATTGGCCCCACGGGCCGGCACTCCGAGGGGCCCCCGGAGGCCTCCATGGGATTTTCACAACCGGAGCGCGCCGTGGAGGGGCCCCGGCCTCGCCACGCCGCGTCACCCGAAGGGACCTATGGTGGTCAAAGGGACGAACCGGAACCCTGGAGGTGGGCGAGATGACCGTTGCGGAGAACACCGGCCGGCCCCGGAGCCCGGCCCACAAGAGGCCCGGACCGATGAAACGCTTCACCACCGCCCTGCGCCACACCCCGGTGCTGGCCGTGGTCTTCTGGCTGGGCCTGGCCATCGGCATGACCGCCGTGGTCGTCCAGCTGGACAACCCGGTGGCCCTGGCCGTGACCAGCGCCATCTGGCTGGTGACGGTGGTGCTGACGGTCGGCTGGATGGTCGGCCACCCGCGACTCAGCCAGCAGCACCGCTCCGCGTGAACCCGGCGCTCAGCGCCCCAGCCAGACGGTGGTCAGGTTGCAGAACTCCCGGATGCCGTGCGCCGACAGCTCCCGCCCGTACCCGGAACGCTTGACGCCGCCGAACGGGAAGGCGGGGTGGGAGGCGGTCATGCCGTTGAAGAACACCCCGCCCGCCCGCAGGTCCCGGACGCAGCGCTCCTGCTCGGCCGCGTCGGTGGTCCACACGTTGGAGCTCAGCCCGAACGGCGTGTCGTTGGCCAGCGCCAGCGCCTCGTCCAGGTCCTCCGCCCGGTACAGCGTGGCGACCGGGCCGAACGCCTCCTCGTGGTGGATCCGCATCTCGGGCGTCACCCCGCTCAGGACGGTCGGCCGGTAGTACCAGCCGCCGTCCGAACCCTCGGGCCGCTGCCCGCCGCACTCCACCACCGCGCCCCGATCGACCGCGTCCTGCACCAGCTCCTCCAGGTCCGCACGGCCCTGACGGGTGGCCAGCGGGCCGACCTCCGTCTCCTCCAGCAGTGGATCACCGACCCGCAACTGCCGCATCCGGTCGGTGAAGGCCGCCGCGAACGCGGGGTACACCTCCGCGTGCGCGATGAAGCGCTTGGCCGCGATGCAGGACTGCCCGTTGTTCTGCACCCGCGCGGTCACCGCCCACTTCGCCGCCGACGGGAGGTCCGCCGAGGGCAGCACCACGAACGGGTCGCTGCCGCCCAGCTCCAGCACGGTCTTCTTCACCTCGTCCCCGGCCGCCGTCGCCACCGCCCGCCCGGCGCCCTCGCTGCCGGTCAGCGTCACCGCGGCCACCCGCCGGTCCCGGACCACCCCCTCCACCGCCGACGACTCGATCAGCAGCGTCTGGAAGCACCCGGCCGGGAAGCCCGCCCGGGCGAACAGTTCCTCCAGGAACAGCGCGGTCCGCGGCACGTTCGAGGCGTGCTTGAGCAACCCGACGTTGCCGGCCATCAGGGCCGGCGCGGCGAACCTGACCACCTGCCAGAGCGGGAAGTTCCACGGCATCACCGCCAGCACCACCCCCAGCGGGCGGTACCGCACGTACACGGCCGAGGCACCCGAATCCTCGACGTCCGCCTGCTCCGGGTGCTCGTCGGCCAGCAGGCCCTGCGCCCGGTCCGCGTACCAGCGCATCGCCTTCGCGCACTTCGCCGCCTCGGCACGGGCAGCCCCGATCGGCTTGCCCATCTCGGTGGTCATCGTCCGCGCGACGGCCTCCCGCTCCTCGTCCAGCACGTCCGCGGCACGGTGCAGCAGCGCGGCCCGCTCGGCGAAGCCGGTGGTCCGGTACTCCTCGAACGCCGCCTCGGCGCGGGCCAGCCGGGCCTCCAGCTCCGCGTGCTCCAGCGGCCGGAACGTCTCCAGGGTCTCCCCGGTGGCCGGGTTGACGGTGGCGATGGGCATGGGGTCACTCCTCGGTCCTGGCGCGGTCCGCGGACCGGCGCCGGTGGCGGGGCCGGCGGCCGGCCGGCTGGGTGGGGGCGGTCTGCTCCGTCAGCGGCGGCACCGGCCGGCGCTCGAGTGCGTCCCGGGCCACGGTGAACGGTTCCCCGTGGTGCCAGAGGTCCAGGTCCGGACCGTCCAGCAGGGTGTAGACGGCCTCCGCGGCGGTGGTCTCCACCCGCAGCGTGCGGCGCTGGAACTGCACGGTGAAGGCCAGCGAGGCCAGCCGCTCGGGCAGCCGCGGCGCGAACGCCAGGGTGTCCCCCCGGTGCCGAAGCCCGCCGAACCCGGCCACCAGGGCCAGCCACGTCCCCGCCAGCGCCGCCAGCCGCAGGCCGTCCCGCAGGTCGTGCACGGTGCCCTCCAGGTCCAGCAGCGCCGTCTCGTCCAGGTAGTCGTACGCGAGACCCGGGTGCCCGGTCTCGGCCGCCAGCACCGCCTGGACACCGGCCGCGATCGGCGAGTCCCGGACGGTCAGCGCCTCGTAGTAGGCGAAGTCCCGGGCCTTCTGGGCCGGCCCGAACGCCTCGCCCCGCCGGTACAGCGCCAGCACCAGGTCCGGCTGCTGCACCACCTGGCGGCGCTGCACCTGGAAGAACGGGTGGTGCGGCAGCAGCGGGTACTCTCCCGGCCCGGTGGCGGCGAAGTCCCAGCGCTGGTGGCGGGTGAAACCGGCCGCCTGCTCGTGCACGCCGAGCCGCTCGTCGAACGGCACGGCCAGGTGCAGGGCCGCGTCCCGCCAGACGGCGGTCTCCTCGTCGCTGACCCCGAGGGCCACCGCCAGGTCCGCGTTGCGCTCGGCCGCGTCGGCCGCCGCCCGCAGGTTCTGCTGCGCCATCAGGTTGGTGTACAGGTTGTCGTCCGCACCGCCGCTGTACTCGTCCGGCCCGGTCACCCCGTCCAGGTGGAACGTCCCCTCCGGGTCGTGGTGGCCCAGCGAACGCCACAACCGGGCGGTGTGGACGAGCAGTTCGAGCCCGGCCTCGCGGTCCAGGACCAGATCGTCGGTGGCCGCCGTGTAGTGCACCACCGCATCGGCGATCCCGGCGTTCACGTGGAACGCGGAGGCCCCGGTCGGCCAGTGCGCCGGGCACCCCTCGCCGTCGATCGTCCGGCACGGGAAGGCCGCGCCCTCCAGCCCCAGCCGCCGGGCCCGCCGGCGCGCCGCCGGCAGCGTGCTGTGCCGCCAGCGCAGCGCCTGCGCCACCAACTGCGGGGCGGTGTACGTGAGCACCGGCAGCACGTGCGTCTCGGTGTCCCACAGGCAGTGCCCGTCGAGCCCCGGGCCGGTCAGGCCCTTCGCCGGGATCGCCCGCTGCTCGGCCCGCGCCCCCGCCTGGAAGAGCTGGAACAGCGCGAACCGCACGGCCTGCTGGACCTCCGGATCGCCGCCCACCTCCACGTCGGCCCGCGCCCAGAACGCCGCCAGCACGGCCCGCTGCTCCTCGGCCAGGGCCGCCCACCCGGTCGCGGTCGCCCGGGCCAGCGCCGCGTCCACCTGGCTGCGGACGGCGTGCCGGGAGCGGACCGCGGACCAGCCGTGCGCGACCAGCTTCTCCAGCCGCAGCGCCTGGCCGGCCCGCAGCGACGCCGTCACGGTGAAACGGGCCAGGTCGGGGCCCAGGTCGACGGCGGTGGCGGTGCCCTCCGGCCCGGTCACGGTGTGGTCCGCTGCCAGCGCGATCAGCCGGCCGCCCCGCCGGGTGCGGTGCAGCAGCTGCAGCCGGCTGCCCCGGGCGGCGGCGTCCTCGGGCTCCAGGGCGTCCGAGGAGGCGAGGAGTTCGGACTGCAGCACGATCCGGGCCGGCCCGTCGACCGGCTCCACCCGGTAGGCGAGCGCGCCGATCGCCCGCTGGCTGAGCGAGACCAGCCGTGAGGAGCCGATCCGGACCGTCCGGCCGGAGGGTGCGGTCCACTCGACCGTTCGGTCCAGGACGCCGGTGCGCAGGTCGAGCGTGCGGTGGTGGCCGTGCAGCCGGCCGTAGCGCAGGTCGAACGGCTCGTCGTCGACCAGCAGCCGCACCAGCCGACCGTCCGGGACGTCCACCACCCGCTGCCCCGGCTCGCCGGCCGGCCCGGTCACCGGCTCGAAGACGCCGTTGAGGTAGCTGCCCGGCAGCCCGACCGGCTCGCCCTCGTCCAGCGTGCCCCGCCAGCCGAGGTGGCCGTTGGAGAGCGCGAACAGCGACTCGCTCTGGGCCAGCACGTCGAGGGCGAGCGCGGTCTCGCGCAGGCACCAGTCATCGACGGGGTACGCGGGGTGCATGATCACTCCGCCGCACCTCCCGCGGTCGTCGGCGGACAGGCCATACGACCACCCTCCCCCGGATCGGCCCCGGGCGCCTCCACGACGCGCCGCCCGGGGCCCCGGCCGGCGCGGCGTCAGCCGGCGATCACCGGGTAGTGGTCCGAGAGGTCGCTGTAGGTGTAGCTGGTGCCCCAGCTGCTGACCGTCCACGGCGCGCTGTGGAACCGGTGCACCCGGTTGGTGTACTCCTGCGGGCGGGCGTGGTCGGCGCGGTAGAGCACGTAGTCCAGGTCCTCCTTCGGCTCGCCCGGGTAGCGGTAGGCGGCGATCGAGTTGTCGACGGTGTCGAAGGAGTTCGTCCAGCCGGTCCGCTGGGTGGCGGGGGCCAGGTTGCCGTTGGCCAGCAGCGCCGGGTACTCGGAGTCGTGCGAGTTGACGTTCAGGTCGCCCGCCAGCACGATCGGCTCGTTCGCCGGGATCTGCTTGGCGTCCAGGAAAGCCCGCATGGCGGTCAGCTGCGCCGCCCGGACGGTGGCCGGCTGGCCGCTGGAGCAGCCCGAGTCGGTGGACTGCAGGTGGGTGCCGACCACGTGGGTGCGCAGCCCGTTCACGTTCAGCACCGCGTACACGAAGCCCTTGTTGGACCACCAGTCGGCGCCGCACGCGTCCTTGAACACGTACTGCTCCTTGCGCAGGATCGGCCACTTGCTGAACAGCGTCACGCCGCCGTCCTCGGGGGTGGTCGAGCTGTAGCTGCCGCCGGTGGCGTCCCAGCCGCTCTTCGACCGGCCGACCACCGGGGTCTGGTACGGGTAGGCGGCGGACGCTCCGGCGGCGAGCGCGTCGGAGGCCGCGTTGTCGAAGTCCTCCTGGAGCACCACCACGTCGTGGCCCTGGAAGAAGTCCGCCGACGCGATCGCCTGGGCGCGGTGGTCCTGGCCCCAGTTCGGGTAGAGGCTCTTGCTCATCAGGAAGACGTTGTACGTCAGCACGTCGAGCGGCGGGGCGCTCAGCGGCGCGCTCTCGGTGGTCGCCGCGGCCGCGGCCGCCGGGGTGGCGGCCAGCGGGGCCAGCAGCGCCGCCGCGGTGCAGACGGCGGCGGCCAGGCGGTGGGTGCGACGGCCGGTGGACTGGGGCATCAAGGCTCCGCGAGGTGAGGGTGGGGCTCGTCGGTCGACGAGGTGTTGTGTAGTCAACTCGCGTTGTTCCACGTCCTTCAAGACACCGGTCGAGCATCAGGTGAACTCGGCCGAAACAGAGCTACCCGGCAGTAGCGCCCGCGGTGGCGGTCACCGGCGCGGCCCCGAACCGGTCGGTCACCAACCGTTCCGCCCACCGCCCGAGCGCCTCGGCGACCGGCGGCCGCACCAGCCCGGCCGCGGCGGCCAGCCGGTCCGCGGAGGCGGTGTCGTAGCGGTCCTCCGAGAGGAACGAGAGCGACTCCCGGTCCGCGCCGGTCAGCGCCCTCGGCAGCCGCCGCACCAGCGCCACCGGCACCGTCAGCCGGGGCGCGTCGAGGCCCAGCGCACCGGCGACCAGCGCGATCAGCTCCGGCAGCGGCGGGGTGTCCGGGTCCAGCAGGGTGTGCCGCGCGAGCGGCTCCTCGTCGTACCGCGGCACCGCCGCCAGGAACGCGGCGAGGTGGTCGACCGTCACCACCGGTACGAAGGTACGACGACTGCCCGGTACGGCGGGCAGGTTCCCCGACCACAGCTGCTCCACCATCGGTGCCAGGCCGATGTACTGGCCGGACTCCCCGGTGCGCGAATGCCCGATCACCACCGCCGGGTTGACCACCGTGAGCGGTACGCCGAGCCCGGGTGCCAGCGCGCGCACCGCCCGGTCGCCCTCCGCCTTCGAGGCCTCGTACGCGCCGAGCGTGCGGTAGGGGTCGCGCGGGAGCGGCCGGCCGGGCTCCTGGCCGCGGCCGACACGGTACCCGGAGACGTGCACCAGCCGGCGCAGCCCGCGGCGGTCGGCGGCCCAGCGCAGGGCGTGCACCGCGCCGTCGACGTTGGCCGCCCTGGCCTCCTCCCGGCCGAGGCCGAAACGGTAGACGGCGGCCAGGTTGTGGACGTCGCGGACGTCGGTGAGCAGCGCGTCGTCGGCGGGGGAGAGGCCGAGGCCGGGACGGGTGATGTCGGTGGCCACGGTGGTCAGGGCGGAGTCCGGGGCGCCGTGCTCGCGCAGCCAGCGGCGCAGCTCGCCGTCCCGGCCCGAGGCGCCGCCCCGGACGCCGGCCGCCACCTCCTCGCCGCTGAGCAGCAGTTCCAGGACGAGCCAGCGCCCGATGAAGCCGGTGGCGCCGAGGACGAGCGTGCGGGGCGTGGGCATGGCTTACTCCTTGAGGGTGGACCGGTCTACATATTCTTGGACTGGAGGGGGCCGGCGAAGGCCCGGGCGGCCGGGGCCGCGGGGTCAGCGCAGGACGAGTTCGGCGGTGCGGGCGGCGCGGTCCAGCGGGATCCGGCTGCGCTGCACCCGGGCGAGCAGCAGGGCGCCCTCGATCAGGGCCAGCGCGGCCTCCGCCGAGGCCTCCGCCGCGGCCCGGTCGCGGCCCTCGTGGGCCAGCCGGTCGGCGAGCGCCCGCTGCCAGCCGCCGTAGGCGTCCGCGCAGATCCGGCGCAGCGCCTCGTTGCCCGCGGCGACCTCCAGGGCGACGGTGGCGAGCGGGCAGCCCTGGCTGTACCCCGACCGCTCCATCCGCTCGCCGAACAGCTCCAGCAGGCCGCGGACCACCTCGACGGCCGTCAGCTCGCCGCCGCACATGCTGTCGATCAGCACCCCGACCTCCCGGCCGGCCTCGGCCAGCGCCTGGCCGACCAGCTGGTCCTTGCCGGCCGGGAAGTGGAAGTACAGCGAGCCGCGCGGGGCGCCGCTCTCGGCCAGGATCTGGTTCAGCCCGGTGCCGGCGTACCCCTGGGCCTCGATCAGCACCCGGGTCGCCCGGACCAGCCGGGCCCTGGTCTCCTCGCCTTTTGCTCCCATGTCGGAAACACTAGACCGGTCGGCATATTCTGTGCAAGGGGCCGCTGCGCGCGTCACCCCGGCCCGGAGACCCTCAGGTCGCCGCCGGCTCGAACGACCAGCGGGCCGGTTCGTTGCCGCGGACGGTGACCCAGCTGCCGTCACCGCCGGAGGCGACCCCCGCGTACGGGGCACCGTCGGGGTACGCGATCTCGCCGAGCGGCTCCAGCGAAGGGGAGCGGAGCAGCGTCGTGGAGACGGCCGGGCCGTCCTCGTGGAAGGTGGCGAGGACGGTCGACGCGTCGTAGTAGGCGAAGCCGTAGCGCCAGGCCGGCCCCTCCGGGAGGATCCCGTCGATGGGCCGCTCGGCCACCAGCTCCGCCGTCGGGAAGGCGTGCGAGGACAGCGTCGTCCAGCTCTGGTTCAGGTAGTGCCGGCCGTCGGGGGCGATGGCCGCCAGTGACCGGTCGCGGAGACCCAGCAGGTCCGTGGGTGTCCTGACGATGCGGCGGCCCTCGCGGCGCACCCAGTGCCCGAACGAGCCGTCCTGCCCTTCGCCCACCAGGACGCCCATGTGACGGCCGTCGGGGTGGGGCAGGAGGCTGGAGAAGGACAGTTCACTGATCAGCTCGGTGCGGCCGAGCCGCTCGCCCGTGACCGCGTCCAGCACCCAGCACTCGTCGCCCCCGCCGAAGCCGCCGCCGTCGTCCTCGTCGTCGTCGTCGTCGTAGAGATCCTCGCGCGGCCGGACGGTGGCCCACAGCTCGGTGCCGTCCAGCGAGAACACGCAGGCGCCGGCGCCCACCGGGAACCGGTCCCAGGAGCCGTGCTCCACCCGCCAGTCCACCGCGTCGGCGGAGCCCCCGTCGTTCACCTGGACGCACTCCGCGCGGGAGACGGCCACCCGGCGGCCGGTGGGATCCACCGCGCGTCCGGTGATGCCGGGGACGTCGGGCATCCGCAGCCGTCGGACCGTCCGCAGCCCGGAGTCGAGGACGGTCACCTGTCGCGGATCGTCCCGCGAGGTCACCAGCCAGCCGCCGCCCGGCCGCGGACGGGGGTCCGTCGGCTCGTCCGGCAGGATGACCTTGTCGATCAGGTGCGCGCGCATGGCGGGGACGCTACCGCGGCCGCGGGCCGCCGGTGTGAGTGGCGACTACTCTCCCCGGGCACCGGACCCCGGGTCCGCCTCCAGTCGCCGTCCCGGGTCGGGCGCCTGGTCCGGTGCGGGTTCCGGTGCGGGTTCCGGTGCGGGTTCCGGTGCGATCAGCGTCCGGGCCGCCGTCGAGCGGCTCAGCAGCACGATCCCCGCCAGCACCAGCAGGCCCCCGGCGACCTCCGGCACCAGCCACCACCCGCCCCGCAGCCGCTCCTCGAAGAGGGCCACGCCGAGCGCCACGCCCGTACAGGCGTCGCCCAGCGTGAGGGCGGGCTGGGAGAACGTCAGCGGCCCCGACTGGAGCGCGTTCTCCAGCAGGAACAGGGCGCCGACGCCGACCGCCGCGAAACCGTAGGTCTGCCAGACCGAGAAGAACGCGGCGATCCCGTCGGACTTCCAGGTCTGGGCCGCCGACTTCAGCAGCGCGGCCGTCAGGGCGTAGCAGAGCGCCGCGGCCAGGGCCAGGCAGGCCGCCCGGGCGGCCCCGGGCCGGCGCCGCACCGCGGTGGCGGTGAGGGCCGCCGCCGCGCCGAGGCAGCAGGCGAGCGCCACCAGCCAGCGGGTCGTCGACGCCTCGGTCCCGCCGGGGGTGGGGGCCGCCGCGAACAGGGCCACCGCCAGACCGACCGTGACCAGGCCGGCCGCCCTGCGGGCGTCCGCCGGGAGTCGGCGGTGCAGGATCGCCGCCGCGAGCAGCAGCGCGATGGGCAGTTCGAGGACGAAGACCGGTTGCACCACCGACAGTGGCCCGTTCGCCAGCGCCAGCGCCTGGAAGCAGGCCGCCGCGCCGACCGCCGCCATGCCGCCGAGCCACACCCGCTGGCGCACCAGCCCGGCCATAAGTCCGCGCCCGAGCCTCCCGCGCATCGGCACCCGCTGCGCGGCCTTGCGCTGCAGCACGGTGGCGAGCGCGTTGCTGACCGTGGTGAGCAGTGCGAACAGCACGGCGAGGGGGGTGTGCACGGGCGCCTCCTGCGGCGGACGGCTCCGGCCTGCGCGGCCGCTCACCCCATCCTGAGGTCGGTCGCGCCCGGGCGCGCGCAGCAGTGCGACGACACCTCGGCGGATCCCGGTGGCGGGTCCGGCTCCCGTGAGCGCTTCCGAGGCGGCCATTTAAGTGATATCACTATGCTAGTTTCGTGCTCGCACACCGGATCGAAGGAGCAGACCCGCCATGGCCGTACAGCCCGCCGACGCCGTCATCCCGTCAGCAGCCCCGGACGGCCTCGCCGTCGCGATGCCCGCGCCCAAGGTCACCGAGCGGGTGATCGTCGGTGCGCCGGGCCTGCCGATGCTGGCCCTCACCCTGCTCCTGATCTTCGGTGGCGTCGGCCTCACCATCGGGGGCGGCGTGATCCAGGCCGACCAGGCCTCCGCCCTCGGCGTCACCTTCCTCGTCGCCGGCCCGCTCGCCTTCCTGACCGGCCTGGTGAGCGCCTGCGGCCTCACCGCGGTCGCCCCCGGCCAGGCGCGGGTGGTGCAGCTGCTCGGCCGCTACCGCGGCACCGTCCGCGCCGACGGCCTGACCTGGCTCAACCCGTTCACCAGCCGCCGGCTGATCTCCACCCGGATCCGCAACCACGAGACCGAGACCGCCAAGGTCAACGACGCGGACGGCAACCCGATCCAGATAGCCGCCGTCGTGGTCTGGCAGGTCGAGGACACCGCCAAGGCCGTCTACGAGGTCGACGACTACGTCGAGTTCGTCGCCATCCAGACCGAGACCGCCGTCCGGCACATCGCCAACAGCTACCCGTACGACGCGCACGCCGAGGGCCAGATGTCGCTGCGCGACAGCGCCGACGAGATCACCCGGACGCTGTCCGCCGAGATCGACGCCCGGGTCGCGTCCGCCGGCGTGCGGGTGGTCGAGTCGCGGATCACCCGCCTCGCCTACGCGCCCGAGGTCGCCCAGGTCATGCTGCAGCGTCAGCAGGCCGGTGCGGTCGTCGCGGCCCGCCGCCTGATCGTCGAGGGCGCGGTCGGCATGGTGAACCTCGCCCTGGAACGCCTCGCCGAGGAGAACGTCGTCGAACTCGACGAGGAGCGCAAGGCCGCGATGGTCAGCAACCTGCTGGTCGTCCTCTGCGGCGATCGGGGCACCCAGCCCGTGGTCAACACCGGTTCGCTGTACCAGTAGGAGAGGTAGCCAGGTGGCGACGGAGCGCAAGAAGATCCTGCTGCGGCTCGACCCGGCCGTCCACGACGCCCTCGCCCGCTGGGCGGCGGACGAGCTGCGGAGCACCAACGCCCAGATCGAGTTCCTGCTCCGCCGGGCCCTCACCGAGGGCGGCCGGATGCCGGGCGGTGTCACCCGCATCCCCGGCCGCGGCCGCCCGCCCAGGAACCCCGAGCCCGGGCCGCCCCCGGACGAGTAGGACCGTCCGACGAGCCCCGGCGCTCCGCATGGAGAGGAACGACCGTGGACGTGCCCGACACCCTGGCCGGCAGGCCGTGCCTGCTCGCCTGCGACCCCCGCCGCGCACGCCCCGTCGGACGGGGCGAGCTGGACGTCCTGCGGCGGGCGGCGGCCCTCGCCGAGCTGCTGCGCAGTGGCCTGCCGACCGACCGGGACGGCCGCGCGGTACGACCCGACGGCCCCCGATCCGCGGCCGGACCCGATGGCCCCCGATCCGCGGCCGGACCCGCCGACCCGGTGGCGGCCGGGCTGCCGAAGGCGGTGACCGGCGCCCGGCCGCGCCCTGGGCGGCCTGGCTCCGCCACCGGGCACGTACAGAGCAGGCCGTCCGCGAGCAGCTCGCCGCCGACGGGTGGATCACGGTGGAGGAGCGCCGCGTCCTCGGCCTCCTCCCGGTCCGATGGGTCACCGTCCGCGAACCGCGCGTGCGCACCGCCCCGGAGCGGGACTTCTCCCGGGCCTTGAGCGGCCCGGCCTCCTCGGTCGGCGACACCGACGCGCGGGTGGTGGCCCTGGCCGACGCCGCCCGGCTCCCCACCGTCCCGCCGATGCGCGTGCGCCACCAGCACCGGGCCCGGATCGCCGAGCTCGCCCGACGCTCCGGACTACTGCCCCGGGTGCTGCCCGGGTGATCGTCGCGCGCGACTCCGCGGGCTGACGCGTCGGCCGGGCCGCCCCCGGGCAGGCGTGGGCCTGGAGAGCCCCGCAGGTACGAGGCCCACGCCGTCCCGCGCGAGGCCCGACCGGTCGACGGCGGGCGGATCGCCCCCGCCTGCGGCACGCTGTTGGACAGGGGCACCGCAAGCCCGGGGCCCGCCGAGGCCCGCGAGGAGAGAGTCGCCATGGAGCCGGCCCGACCGCAGGCGCAGACGGCCGAACCGAGCCCGTCCCGGCGTCCGCTGGCGGTCCTGGACGAGCTCGGGGTGGCGGCCGTGATGCTCGACGAGAACGGGCGGATCGCGCTGTGGAGCCCGCAGGCGGAGCGGCTGTTCGGCTACCGCGCCGAGGACGTGCTCGGCCGCAGCGCGATCAAGCTGCTGGCGGAGGACCGTGACACCGCCGAGGTGGCCCGGCTGTTCGACGGGGTGATGCGGGGAGAGGGCTACTGGGCGGGCGGGTTCCCGATCCGGCACCGGGACGGCGGCAGCACGCTCGCGGAGGTCCGCGCGATGCGGCTGCACGACGAGACCGGCCGCGCGTTCGCCCTCGGGCTGGTCACCGACCGGGCGGCGGCCGTCCGGCTGGAGCGGGACCTGGCGCTGTCCGGCCGCCTGGTCTCGCAGACGCCGGTCGGCCTCGCGGCGCTGGACACCGACCTGCGCTGCGTGGCCGTCAACCCCGCCCTCGCCGCGATGAACCAGAGCTCCGCCGACCGCCACCTCGGGCGCAGCGGCGCCGACGCGCTGCCGTTCCTCGACCCGGAGGACTTCCGGGCCACCGCGACCGCGGTCCTCGCCACCGGGCAGCCGGTCGTCGACCGGAAGGCGACCTCGCGCACCAGCGCCTGGTCCGTCTCGTTCTACCGCCTCGACGACGCCCAGGGCACCGTTCTCGGCCTGGCCGTGTCGGTCGTCGACGCCAGCGAACGCCACCGCGAGCACCTCGAACTGGAACGCAGCCGCCGCCGGCTCGCCCTGGTCGCGGACGCCTCGCTGCACATCGGTACCACCCTCAACCTGGACCGCACCGCCGAGGAGCTGGCCCGCCTGTGCGTCCCGGTCGTCGCGGACGTCGCCGCGGTGGACGTCATCGACGCGCTGCTCCCCGGGCACCGCCGCTCCGAGGTCGCGGCCGGCGCGACCTGCTTCCGCGCGCTCGCCGTGGCCTCCGACGCGGCCGGCCCCGCGACGGCGGCCGCCGACCGCCCCGGCGAGGCCGCCGAGTACGGGGAGGACCGCCTGGTGACGCAGTGCGCCCGCACCGGCCGGCCGGTCCACCTACCGACGGTCGGCCCCGAGGACCTGCCCAGGATCGCCCGCAGCGCGGAGGCCGCCGCGCTGCTCGCCGAGGCGGGGGTGCACTCCTACCTCGCGGTGCCGCTGATCGCCCGGGGCGAGGTGCTCGGCGTGCTGGACCTCAAGCGGGCCGGGAACCCGGAACCGATCGGCGAGGACGACGTGCTGCTCGCGACCGAACTGGCCGCCCGTGCGGCGGTGTCCATCGACAACGCGCGGTGGTACCAGCGGGCCCGCAACACCGCCGTCGCCCTGCAGCGCGGCCTGCTGCCCAGCCCCGCCGACGCCCGCCCGGGCCTGGAGATCGCCTACCGCTACCGGCCGGCGGACGAGGTGGACGAGGTGGGCGGCGACTGGTTCGACGTCATCCCGCTGCCCGGGGACCGGACGGCCCTCGCCGTGGGCGACGTCATGGGCAGCGGCATCGAGGCGGCCACCACCATGGGGAGGCTGCGGACCGCCGCCTCCACCCTGGCCGGGCTCGGACTGCCGCCCGCCCGGCTGCTGCACCACCTCGACCGGATCACCGCGGGGCTAGGCCCGCAGATCGCCACCTCGCTCTACGCGATCTTCGACCCGGGCGCCGGCGAACTGCGGCTGGCCGGTGCGGGCCATCCCCCGCCGGTCCTGGTCGGGGTCGGCCGCGGCCCCGAGCTGCTGAGGGTCGACCCCGGGGTCCCGCTCGGCGTGGGCGGCGGCGACTACCGGACGCTCACCACCCCGATGCGGCCGGGCGACACGCTGGTGATGTACACCGACGGGCTGGTGGAGAGCCGGGTGGAGGACATCGACCAGGGGCTGCGCTCCCTGCTCGACCTGCTCGGCGACCTCGGCGCCGCGCCGCTGCCCGAGCTCTGCGACCGGCTGATGGACCGGCTGCGCAACCGCCGTCACTCGGACGACGTGACCGTCCTCGCGGTCCGCGTGGCGCCCCCGGGCGCCTGACCGCCCCCGCCCCCGCCTCCGCCCCGCCTCCGCCCCGCCTCCGCCGGTGCCGGGCCGGTCCCGGGCCGGGGGCCTCACGTCAGCGGGCCGGGGACGTCGTCAGGCGGCGAGCAGGTCGCTCAGGTCGTCCGCGTGCTCTTCCTCCTCCTCCAGGATCGACTCGATCAGCCGCCGGGTGGTCGGGTCGTGGTCCCCGATCCAGCGGGCGATCTCCTGGTAGGTCGAGATGACGATCCGCTCGGCCAGCAGGTTGTGCTCCAGCATGGCCTTGAGGTCCTTCTCGTCCGGCGTGGTGTAGTCGGTGTGGGAGCGCCGGGCGAGCGTCGCCGGGTCGAAGTCGGGCTGTCCGCCGAGCTGCGAGATGCGTTCGGCGGCGCGCAGGGCGTGCTGCATCTCGGCGGCCGCGTGCTCGGTGAACTCGGCCGCGACCTGCGAGCGGTCGATGCCCGTGGCGGAGATCGCGTGCCGGGTGTAGCGAAGCCAGCACACCACCTCGGTCGCCACGACGTCGTTCAGGACGGCGATCACCTTCTCGGTGTCCAGGCCGTAGGTCTCGGTGACCGGGCCCCGGGACATCTTCTGCAAGGCCTCCTCGCGGATCCTGCTGACATCGAGGACGAAGTCGTCGGTGGTCATGCGTACTCCCAAGCGTGGTTCGGCCGGTTTGCTCCGGCACGTCTTCCACGCCGGACCGCCCCGCATGCGTGGCGCCGCCCGGCGACACCGGTTCGCAGTACGGGGCGGGCCGGCCGCGGGAGGCGTCAGCCCACGCCCTGCGAGGCCCAGAAGTCGCCGCGGGCCAGCACGGTGGTGTCGCTGTTGTCGGTGAAGAAGCCGTCCACGCCCAGCTCGTACAGCCGCCTGGCCCACCCGATCGCGTCGCCGTAGGCGGCCGGGTCGGTGCCGCGGCGGAAGTCGGCGGGCAGGAAGCTGTTCTCGTTGCGGACGGTGTACGGGTGCAGCAGCAGGCCGGCCCGGTGGGCGTCGGCGACCAGCGTGGTGGGGCGGGTGAGCCGGCCGGTGGCCGGGTCGGTCGGGATGATCAGCTCGGTGGTGGGGCCGAGGCCGTGCGCGAAGCCGGCCATCCAGCGCAGCCCGTCGGGCTTCACCAGGTCGGCGACGGTCCGGGGGTCGCCCGCGAGCACGAAGTCGTACGGGCGGGTGGTGGCGCCGCCCAGCAGCTGGATCCGGGGGTTGCCGACCAGAGCGGCCAGCCGCTGGAGGCTGCTGGGCTCGAAGGACTGCAGGATCGCCCGTCCCTGACGGCCCGCCAGGCCGGCCCGCCGCAGCTCGTCGGCCAGCCGTTCCTCCAGGGGCAGCCCGATCGAGCGGAAGTAGCTGGGGTGCTTGGTCTCGACGTACAGCCAGACGTCGCGGCCCAGGGTGCGGGAGCGGCGCGCGGCGAAGTCGGTCACCTCGCGGAAGGTCGGGATCGGCCAGCGGCCGTCGTACAGGGTGTTGCGCTGACGCTGCTGCGGCAGCCGCTCCTTGGCCCGCAGGGTGCACAGCTCGGCGAGGGTGAAGTCCTCGGTGAACCAGCCGGTCAGCGCCACGCCGTCGACCGTCTTGGTGGCCTTGCGGGCCGCGAACTCCGGGTGGTCGGCGACGTCGGTGGTCTCCGCGATGTTGTTCTCGTGCCGGACCACCAGGTGGCCGTCCCGAGTGGGGACGAGGTCCTGCTCGATCACGTCGGCGCCCAGTTCCAGAGCGAGCTCGTACGATCCCAGGGTGTGCTCGGGGCGGTAGCCGCTGGCACCACGGTGACCGACGACCAGCGGGTGCGGCAGCCGGTCGAGCCCGGTGCCGGTACGGACCGGCGGGCGGGTGCCGGTGGCCGGCCGGGCGTCGGCGGGTGCGCCGCCGAGGTCGTCGGCGGAGGCCTCCGTGACACCGGTGGCGCCCAGCGCGGCGACCCCGAGGCCGACGGCCCCGGTGGCCCGCAGGAACGAGCGGCGGGAGGAGTTCTCCTCGGTCGGGCGGTTCGTCATGTGCTGCTCTCCCTGCTGGCGGGCCGGCGCATTCCGCCCCGCACCCTAGGGCGTATGGCCCCACCGGGCGGTGAACCGCGGGCGAACCGGTCACCAACCGGTGTCGAATGCATGACAACTCGTCAACTCGATAGCCCTATGGATCGTTCCGAACATTCCAGTCGTTCCAACCAGTCCGGTGGTCCACCCGATCCGCCCCATCCTGTTCAAGCCCGGTCCGCGCCCCCGGTGTACGTTGGGCAGCCATGAGCGATCTTCATGCCCCGCCCAGCGTCCCGCCCGCCACCCCGCTCACCGTGGCGGCGGGCCAGGCCGGCTGCGCCGCGCTGGACATCCCCGCGAACGTGGCCACCGCCGCCGACCTGCTGCGCCGCGCCGCCGACCGGGGCGCCGACCTGCTCGTGCTGCCCGAACTCTTCCTCACCGGCTACGAACTCGCCGGCATCGTCGCCGACCCCGACCACCGGACGGTGAGACCGGAGGACCCACGGCTCGACCCGCTCGCCGCCGCGTGCGCGGAGACCCGTACCGCCGTGGTCGCCGGAGCCCCCACCCGCGACCCCGGGACGGGCGAACTGCACATCTCCGTCCTGGTCCTGGGACGTGACGGCCGCTTCGCCGCCCAGTACGACAAGCAGCACGCCACCCCCAACGAGCGCGCCGCCGGATTCACCCCCGGCACCCGCGGCTGCACGCTGGCCCTGGACGGCTGGCGGCTCGGCCTCGGCATCTGCTGGGACATGGGCTACCCCGAGCACGCCCGCGCCGCCGCCCTCGACGGCGCCCACGCCTACCTCGTCGGCGCGATGCTCGGCCGCGGCAGCGGCGAGCACCAGCGCGCCACGGTCTTCCCCGCCCGCGCCCTCGACAACACCAGCTACGCCGTGCTGGCCAACCACAGCGGTCCCAGCGGCGCCTACCACGGCTGCGGCGGCAGCGCGGTCTGGAACCCGGACGGCACCCTGCTCGCCGACGCGGGCACCGAGGACCCGGGCCTCGCCGTCGCCACGCTCGACCCCGGGGTGCTGGCGCGCGCCCGCGTCGAGGACCCGGTGCTGGTCGACCCGTCGCTCAGCGCCCCCGTCCACCCACGCGCCGCCGCCGTCCTCGCCTGAACCCTGCCCGCCCCGCTGCTGGCCTGCTGCCCGCCCTGCCGCCCGCTCGCCCCGCCGTCTGCCCCGGCCCCGACGGGCCGTCAGCGTGCCGGGGCGGGCCGGCGGACGGCCGGCGCCACCAACGCCGGCCCTCCCGCCATCACGCAGCTCACCGCGCCCGAGGTCTCCCACCACCTCACGGTGCTTCGAAGGGCCGGCCTACTCACCACCCTCCGCCGTGGCCGGTACCTGCTCCACCAGCTCGACCTGACCGCCGGCGCCGGACTCGGCGCGGGGCACCTGGCCCGTCCACTACGGCGGCGTCGCCCTCACGCCCGCCGAGCAGCCCCCTCACTGTCCGAGGTATCTGGCGATGTCGAGCACGGTCGCGCCGATGACCAACGGTCTGCCCTTGGGGGTGTTGGTCTCGAGTGTGAGCTTTCCCTGCCCGTCGAAGCCGACGTTGTTGGTGACGCCGTCACCCGTAGGTACGAAGAACGGCCACACGCCGGCCGCCGCCTTGGCCTTCAGCGCCTGCTGGTCGTCGGCGGAGAAGACGGCGTCCGAGGTGACATTGCAGGTGACGTTGTCTGCCACCAGCAGGGACGCAACCGCTCGCAGGAGCCGCCCACTCCCTGCGGCGAACATGTCGTGCCAGTTCGGGTGACAGTTCTGCACCCATGGCGGACCGACGTGATTCGTGTAGGCGGAATGAAGCAGGCCCGAGTCGTACCAATTACCGTCAGGAATGGCCGTCCATGCCGTGTACTCGCTCAGGGAGACACTGGCGGTCACCGCACTCGTGGCGAACTTGACGGTGGTGGCGTCGAAGCACTGGGCGCCCGTCCACAATCCGGAGAGGTGCGTGTTCACGCCTCTTGCCCAGGTGTCGGAGACGTCGGAGGCCGCCGTTGTGCTGCTGAACGAGAGATTGACGGGTTGCGACCCGGCGAGCCTGGCCTGTAGTTCTTTGATGCCGCCCATGTATTGGGCAGGCATCGCAGGGGGCCCTTGGTAGGTGCGGAGCAGCTTCTGCAGATCGATCAGCTGTGCGATGCTCGTCAGGTCCGAGGCGCCGATGCTTGCTACGTCAGGGTGGTGCTGCATGGCCCACTGCTGGAACAGATCGGGCAGTTCATCGTCGGTCGGCGGCGGGATCACCGTGTTGAGATAGGCGATCCATTCCTTGTAGACGTCCGGGCCGATGTCCTCTTCGAAGGTACTCTGCCTGGACAGCACTTCGATCACGGACGTGTACTCGCCGAAGAAGGAAGCGCAGTCCACGATCTGCCAGTTGTAGGTGAGGGATGCGGGCGGGACCGTGTTCTCGTACGCCCACAGCGCGTCGGAGAGTTCGAGCAGTGGTGCGGGTTGGAGAAGCTGGGCAGTCGACCTATCGGCGGCCAGGCCCTTCAGTATGGTGTTGTACCAGCGATTTTGGAGCCCGGTCATGGGATTCGGTGGTGGCGGCGGCACCACTGGCATGGTGCTGTCCTTTCTTCGAGGCTCGCTGTTCGGGGCCGGACAGGCCTGTCGGCCGGTGGTCAGCTGATCACCGGCCGACAGGTCCACCTGGTTACTGGAGTCATGCCTGGTACATGGCTCGCTTCTCGAGCGCTGACACGGCGAAGCCGACGAAGGAACTGATCGGCAGGACATTGACCCCGATCACCACGGGAACGGTGGGAGCCGATGTGGTGGTGATCATGATCGCGCCGGTGTCGTCGAACTCCACCTTCGACTCCATGCCGGAGGTGCTGGAGGAGGTGTAGAACGGCCACAGCCCGTTCTTCTTGTTCTCGATGATGGTCTGCTGCTGCAGCTCGCTGTACGTGGTGTTCGCCTTCACCACGATATTCATGGTGTCGGCCACCAGCAGGTTGATCGCGAAGCGCTGCATGTTGCCCTGGATGCCGAACGTGTTCTCCCAGGTGATCGCGCTACCCGTGCGCCACGGCGGGTCCCCCTGGTTGTGATAGGCCAGACCGAGCGCGGCGGATTCGTACCACGCGCCGGCGTTGGTCTGGAAGAGGAGCAGGTGCTCGAACGATGCTTCGACCCTGAACGAGCTGCTCGCGAACTGCTGGCTCACCTGATCGTCGGTCGAGCTGCCCTCCCACAGGCCGAAAAGACCGGAGTGCTGCCCGGAGGCCCAGGTGTGCGACACGTTCGAACTCGTGGTCGAGCTGTCCACCTTGAAGGTGCGGGTGGGTGCGTCTGCGAGCTCTCTCACCATGTCCTTGTAGCCCCGAGCCCAGTCCGGCTGAAGCTTGCCGGCCTTGTAGGTCAGCAGCGAGAACTGGGCGGAGAGGATGGGATCGAGGACGATCGCGGCGTAGTCCGCCGCCCCGATCTGGGCGACATCGGGCGCATACTGCATCGCCCACGAGAAGAAGATCTCCGAGTACTTGGCCACCGGGGGCGTCGGCTTGAGTCCCCCCAGGTAGGCGGTGAAAGCGATGAAGTTGTCCTCGCCGATGTCCTTCTTGACGTCGATGGAGCTCGCCGGCTTCAGTGCGCCCATCAGCGCGCTGAAGTCGGAGAAAAGCTGGTTTCCGCCGCTGGCAACGTAGTTCTGATTCAGCGACAGGGGAGGGATGTTGTTGAACAGGGTCCACAGCGGTGTGTCTCCCTCGCCCTTGGAGAGGGGAGGGGCCGGCTGGAGAATCTGGAAGCGGTCGGGCGATTGCTGCAGCCCATCGCACATCGCGTTGTACAGCTGGTTCTGAACGTCGACAAAGGACATGAGTGTCTTCCTCTCGGGGTGCCGTGGCACCGCTGGTGCGCCGTGTGCTGTGCCCACCGTGTGGACGAAAACGAGTCAGGTCGGCTGTGGCCGAGATCAGAATTGGTACCGACCTGAACTGCCGCGACATACTCGCCCCTTGAGGGCGAAGAATGAACAGAGCGGCCCCGGCCGGGCGTCCTGGCCGCCACAGCAGTGGCCAGGAAGCGGCCGGGTGCCGAAAATAGACGCGCGACTGTGTTCGCACCGACGCTTCTAGTGGTAACGATCGCATACGTACGGAATGCGGGCAGGAAGACCTGGGCCGGGTGGGTGAGGCTCGGCCTGGACGTCCTGGCAGGTTTGGGTGATCAGGCTGTGCCGGCTGCGGCCCGGGCCGTTGGGCGTCATCGGGGCAGCGATGATCACCCGGCTGAGCTTGGCGACCACGTCGGACAGGGTCGGGTCGGACGGTGGGGTTCACCGTGGGGGACGCGATGACTTCTCGGCCGGTCGGTGACCGACCTCTGACGTCCGGTCAGGACTCCGGGCCGTTCGGGCGCAGACCCGTGCGAAGACGGTCGCTCACTCTGTCGCGATGTCCGTCAGCACCAGCTCCACCGCCCGCGCGAGGCTCCCGTCGGCCCGGGCGAGGAGGGGGCCGACCGACCAGTGCAGGGGCCCGTCGGCGGTGGTGACGGTCAGGTCGAGGCCGGGTTCGAAGCGTTCGGCGGAGAGTGCGGCGGTGGCCTCGGGGAGTCGTCGCTGGACGTCCTCCAGGAGGGCCCAGGCCCGGTCGTCGAGGTGGCGTCGGGCTACCGGGTCGCAGGCGGCCAGGGCTTCGTCGAGTCCGGGCGTGCGGGGGTCGAGGGCCCGTAGCCGGGGGAGCAGTGCGGGCGCGCCGAGGACGGCGGCGGCGCGCAGCGAGAGCGGGTCGCCCTCGGACCACTCCAGCAGGTCGGCGAGGAGCGGGACGGCGCGGGGGTCGTGCCGGACGGCCAGGCCGCGGATGCCCTCGCCGCGGGCTTCGGGGTGGTCGTCGGTGGTCCGGGCCCAGAGCGCCGCCCGTACGGCCGGCGTGTCGACGGGCAGTTGGAATCCCAGCGCGAAGGCGGCCCAGTTGCGCACCTCGGGCTCGGGGTCGGTGGTGAGCCGGATCAGGGCGGCCACCTCCGGCTCGTTCGGCAGGTCGGGCGCCACGTGGGCGAGGGACTCGGCCACGGCCTGGCGGATTCCGGGGTCGGGATCCTCGGCGAGGGCGACCAGGAGCGGTACCGCCCGTTCGTCCTGGGTCGCGGCGAGCGCGTGGACCGCGAGGTCCCGTACCGTCCGGTCGCGCTCCGCGGGGAAGAGGGCGAGCAGCCCGGTGGCGGCCCCGGCCCGGACCTCCGCGTGCCGGTTGCCCGCCCGCCGCAGCAGCCGGCAGCCCACCGTGCGGGCGGCGGGGTCGTCGTCGCCGTGCAGTACGAAGTCGACGTCGATCTCGCCGCGGGCCGGGCGGCGCGCGCGGACGGTGAAGCCGCGCATCCAGGGGCGTTCGTCCTCGGGGATGGCCAGGAAGGCCTGGTACCAGCGCAGCACGTCGCCGTCCGGGTCGGCGGCGGGCAGTCGGGGCTCGGCCTGTCCGGGGCGGGGGAAGCAGAGTTTGACCTGCTGGTCGGGCCAGTGGCCGGGCAGGGCGTCCGGGCCGAGGCCGCCGAAGGTGACGCGCAGCATGCGCGGGGTGATCCGCTCGGCGGCGGTGACGCGGACCAGGGCGACGCCCGCCGCTCGATGGACCTGCTCTGGGGCGGGCACGCCCCGTCCACCACCGCCCGCCGTCCGGGGCCGGGTCCCCGCCCGGGGCTCACGGTGGACGCGGTCGTCGACGCCGCCGTGGCCGTGGCGGACGCCGACGGCATGCCGGCCCTGTCGATGCGCGCCGTCGGAGAGCGGCTCGGCCGCACCGCCACGGCGCTCTACACCTACGTGCCGGGCAAGAGCGAACTCGTCGACCTGATGTACGACCGGGTGCTCGCCGAACTGCCCGCCGGGTACCCGAAGGAGGCCGGCTGGCGCGCCGCCGTCACCGCCTGGGCCGACGACAACTGGGAGTTCCACCTGCGCCACCCCTGGGTCCTCCAGGTCTCCCAGGCCCGCCCGGTGCTCGGCCCCAACGAGTACCGGGCGATGGAGGCCCTGATCGGGGCCCTGCGCGGCACCGGCCTGCCGGGCGGTGTGCTGCGCCGGATCGTCGGCGCGCTGGTCGGTTACGTCCGTGGCTGCGTGCGGACGGCCACCGAGGCCCGGCAGGCCGCCGCCGCGACCGGGGTCGGCGACGACGAGTGGTGGTTCGGCCGGGCCTCGCTGCTCGCCGAGGTCGCCCCGGACTTCACCGAGCGCTTCCCGCTGCTCGCCGCCCTGGAGCAGGACCGCACGGCAGCCTTCGACCCGGATGACGACGTGCCGTACCAGGAGCGCGAGGCCCGGGCGACCTTCACGGCCGGCCTGGCCGTCCTGCTCGACGGGATCGAGGCGGCGATCGTCCGGGCCGCGCCGCCGGCGGCCTGAATGTTTCGTTCTCCGACGCGCCGCACCGGCCCGTGGCAATTCTGGGTAAATTCCCCGCCGGTGAGCCGCTCCGCCCCTGGGGCACGGAAGTCCGTCGGCTACCGTAACCGCGAGATCCACCCTCCCGTTGTGCAGGCCCGGGGGCGGTCCCGCCAAGCGGTGCCGCCCGGGTGCCGCCGCCCACCCGGCCGCTGCTGCGCACCCGAGGCCTCCCGGGGCACAACGCCGTGTCCGCACCATCTGACTTCCCACCCGAGGTCCGCAGATGAAGCTCACCCCGCATGAGCAGGAACGCCTGCTCATCCACGTGGCCGCCGACGTGGCCCGCGGCCGCCAGGCCCGTGGCCTGCGCCTGAACCACCCCGAGGCGGTCGCCCTGATCACCTCGCACGTGCTGGAGGGCGCCCGCGACGGCCGTACCGTCGCGGAGCTGATGGAGTCCGGCCGGACCGTGCTGCGCCGCGAGGACGTGATGGAGGGCATCCCCGAGATGATCCCCGACGTCCAGGTGGAGGCCACCTTCCCGGACGGCACCAAGCTGGTCACCGTCCACGGGCCGATCCTGTGACGCCCGGCGAGCTCCTGTACGGGGAGGGCGAGGTCGCCCTCAACGTCGGCCGCCCGGTCACCCGGCTGACCGCCGTCAACGCCGCCGACCGGCCCGTGCAGGTCGGCTCGCACTACCACTTCGCCGAGGCCAACCCCGGCCTGGAGTTCGACCGCCGGGCCGCGTTCGGCCTGCGGCTCAACGTCCCGGCCGGCACCGCCGTCCGCTTCGAGCCCGGCATCCCGGTCGAGGTCGAACTGGTCCCGATCGGCGGCCGCCGCGAGGTGTACGGGCTGCGCGGCGAGGTCGGGGGAGCGCTCGATGGCTGACCGTCCCACGCCGCCCCGCGCGGCCCTGCACCTCACCCGCGAGCGCTACGCCGACCTGTACGGGCCCACCACCGGCGACCGGATCCGGCTGGCCGACACCGACCTGTTCATCGAGGTGGAGGAGGACCGCAGCGCCGGCGGCGACGAGGCGGTGTTCGGCGGCGGCAAGGTGATCCGCGAGTCGATGGGCCAGTCCCGGGCGGGCCGGGCCGACGGCGCCCCCGACACCGTGATCACCGGCGCGGTGGTGCTCGACCACTGGGGCGTGGTCAAGGCCGACGTCGGCATCCGGGACGGCCGGATCACGGCGCTCGGCAAGGCCGGCAACCCGGAGACCATGGACGGCGTCCACCCCGAGCTGGTGATCGGCCCGGAGACCGAGGTGATCTCCGGCAACGGCCGGATCCTCACCGCCGGCGCGATCGACGCCCACGTCCACTTCATCTGCCCCCAACTGGCCGACGAGGCGCTCGCCTCCGGCATCACCACCCTGATCGGCGGCGGCACCGGCCCGGCGGAGGGCTCCAAGGCCACCACCGTCACCCCGGGCAGCTGGCACCTGGCCCGGATGTTCGCCGCGATGGACGACCTGCCGGTCAACGTCGGCCTGCTGGGCCGCGGCAACACCGTCAACACCGCCGCCATGCACGACCAGTTGCGCGGCGGAGCGCTCGGATTCAAGATCCACGAGGACTGGGGCGCAACCCCCGCCGCGATCGACGCCTGCCTGCGGGTCTGCGAGGAGAGCGGCGCCCAACTCGCCATCCACACCGACACCCTGAACGAGGCCGGCTTCGTCGCCGACACCCTGGCCGCGATCGCCGGGCGCGGCATCCACGCCTACCACACCGAGGGCGCGGGCGGCGGCCACGCACCCGACATCATCACCGTCGTCTCGCAGCTCAACGTGCTGCCCAGCTCCACCAACCCGACCCGGCCGCACACCGTCAACACCGTCGACGAGCACCTCGACATGCTGATGGTCTGCCACCACCTCAGCCCGCACGTCCCCGAGGACCTGGCCTTCGCCGAGTCCCGGATCCGCCCGTCCACCATCGCGGCCGAGGACATCCTGCACGACCTGGGCGCGATCTCCGTCATCAGCTCCGACTCGCAGGCGATGGGCCGGATCGGCGAGGTGGTCATGCGGACCTGGCAGACCGCCCACGTGATGAAGCGGCGCCGCGGTGCGCTGCCGGGCGACGGCCGGGCGGACAACCTCCGGGCCCGGCGCTACGTCGCCAAGTACACCGTCAACCCCGCGGTGGCCCAGGGCCTGGGCCACGAGATCGGCTCGGTCGAACCGGGCCGGCTCGCCGACCTGGTGCTCTGGTCACCCGCCTTCTTCGGGGTCAAACCCGACCTCGTCCTCAAGGGCGGCCAGATCGCCTGGGCCCAGATGGGCGACGCCAACGCCTCCATCCCCACCCCCCAACCCGTGCTGCCGCGGCCGATGTTCGGCGCGACGGGCCGCGCACCGGCCCGCAACTCCTTCAACTTCACCGCCCCCGCCGCGATCGAGGACGGCCTGCCCGACCGGCTCGGCCTCGGCAAGGCCTTCCGGCCGATCACCAGCACCCGCGGCGTCACCAAGGACCACATGGTCAACAACACCGCCCGCCCGGACGTCCGGGTCGACCCCGACACCTTCACCGTCACCATCGACGGCGAGACCGTCGTCCCCGCCCCGGCCACCGAACTGCCGCTCGCGCAGCGGTACTTCCTCTTCTAGATGTCCGCGTTCCTGCTGCTCGCCGACGGGCGCTTCCCGGCCGGCGGCCACGCCCACTCCGGTGGCGCCGAGGCCGCCGTCAAGGCCGGCCGGATCCACGACACCGAGAGCATGACGGCCTTCCTCACCGGGCGGCTGCACACCACCGGTCTGGTCACGGCGGCCCTCGCCGCCGCGGCCGCCCAGGGCGACGACCCGGCCGAGCTGGACGCCGCCGCCGACGCCCGCACGCCCTCATCCGCGCAACGGGCCACCAGCCGCCGCCTCGGCCGCCAGCTCCTGCGGGCCGCCCGGGCCGTCTGGCCGCACCCGGCCCTCGACGACCTGCACGCCCGGTACCCGCGCGGTGCCCACCAGCCCGTCGCCCTCGGCCTCACCGCCCACGCCGCCGGCCTGACCCCCGCGCAGGCCGCCGCCCTCGCCGCGTACGAGAGCGTCAACGGGCCGGCCACCGCCTGCGTCCGGCTGCTCGGCCTCGACCCGTACGGCGTCGCGGCCGCCCTCGCACGGCTCGGCCCGCAGCTGGACGACGTCGCCGCGCGGGCCGTCCGGGCCGCCGCCGCGGGTGACCTGCCGGCCGCCTCAGCCCCCCTGCTCGACGTCCACGCCGAGCAGCACGCCTCCTGGAAGGTCCGCCTCTTTGCATCGTGACCACGTCGACCCCCACGACGCCCCCGCCCACCACGGTTACACCGACCACCGCACCGGCCACCCGCGCCGGCGGGCCCTGCGGATCGGCCTCGGCGGGCCGGTCGGCTCCGGCAAGACCGCCACCGTCGCCGCACTCTGCCGGGCCCTGCGCGACGAGCTCGCGCTCGGCGTCGTCACCAACGACATCTACACCACCGAGGACGCCGAGTTCCTGCTGCGGCACGCCGTCCTGCCGCCCGAGCGGATCATCGCCGTGGAGACCGGCTGCTGCCCGCACACCGCCATCCGGGACGACATCTCCGCCAACCTGGAGGCCGTCGAGGAACTGGAGGAGGCCCTCGGCCCGCTCGACCTCATCCTGGTCGAGTCCGGCGGCGACAACCTCACCGCCACCTTCAGCCGGGGCCTGGTGGACCACCAGATCTTCGTCATCGACGTCTCCGGCGGCGACAAGATCCCCCGCAAGGGCGGACCCGGCGTCTCCACCTCCGACCTGCTGGTCGTCAACAAGACCGACCTCGCCCCGCTGGTCGGCGCCGACCTCGACGTGATGGCCCGCGACGCCGCCGCCCAGCGCGGCGACCTGCCGACCCTGTTCACCTCCCTCGCCGCCCCCGACGGCATCCGGCCGATCGCCGCCTGGGTCCGGGCCCGCCTCGACGCCTGGACCGCCGTTGACCAGCTCGCTTGAGGCGACCGCCCGGATCGTCGCCGAACCCGACGGGCGGGGCGGCACCGCCCTGCCCGTCCTGGCCGGCGCCGGGCCGATCGCCCTGCGCCGCACCCGCGGCCACCGGGTCACCCTGATCGGATCGATGGCCGCCCCGCTCGGCGGCGACCGGCTCGCCCTGCGGATCGACGTCCGGCCCGGCGCCACCCTCGAACTCACCAGCGCCGCCGCCACCATCAGCCTCCCCGGCCGCGACGGCGCACCCGCTCACTACACCCTCGACCTCACCGTCGGCGAGGACGCCCGGCTCGACTGGCTGCCCGAACCCGTGGTCGCCGCCAGCGGCAGCACGCTGCACCTCACCACCCGGATCAGCCTCGCCCCCGGCGCCCGGCTGCGGTACCGCGAGGAACAGGTGCTCGGCCGGCACCACGACCGGTCCCGCGGCGCCCCACCCGGCCGTCTCACCTCCCGCCTCACCGTCCACCGGGCCGGCCGGCCGGTCCTCGACCAGCAGACCGACCTCGGCCCCGGCGCCCCCGGCTGGGACGGCCCCGCCTGCCTCGGCGGCCACCCGACCGCGGGCCAGCTGCTCACCGTCGGCCTCCCCGCACCCCCGCCACCCCCGCCGGACGCCGACGCCGCCCTGCTCGCCCTCCCCGGCGAGGACGCCACCCTGCTCACCGCCATCGCCCCGGACGCGCTGGCGCTGCGGCGACTGTTGGCGTGCAGCCAACAACACTGAAAATCACCGATGTTGACCTTCCGGTCGTCACTCGTGCGGGTGCCGCGGCAGGCGTCCACCTACTCCGCGGTCGCCCGCGACGCCGCCGTACCGTCCGCTCCGGCGACCCGGCGGGTGCAGACCGACACCGAGGCCGCGCCGACGGCCGTCGACGGCACGGTCTCGTACGCCGCCCCGGCCGTCTGTGCGCTCCTGCGACGAGGACGACGAAGGCCCCGTCCGGTGGACGGGGCCTCGTACGGGTCGTGCGGGTCAGCCGGCCTCGGTCGCCTGGCGGCCGCGTTTGTCGAGGGAGGCGAGGTAGGCGTTGTACGCGACCAGCTCGGCGTCCCCGTCGCGGTCGGCGGCGCGGTCGCGGCGGCGGGCCTGCCGTTCCTCGGACTTGGCCCACTGGAGGGTGAGGGCGATCAGCACGATCGCGGTGGGGATCTCGCCGAAGGCCCAGGTGATGCCGCCGGCGATCTTCTGGTCGTTCAGCAGGTCGGTGCCGGGCGGGGCGGTCCCGGTATTGAAGGTGGTGACCAGCGGGTGGGTGGCCATCATCACGGCGACACCGAAGAACGCGTGGAACGGCATCCCCATGAAGAGCTCGATGATCCGCATCACGAAGCCGGGCCGGTGCGGGCCCGGGTCCACGCCCATGATCGGCCAGAAGAACAGCAGGCCGACCGCCAGGAAGTGCCCCATCATGCCGAAGTGCCCGAGCCGGTACTGCATCAGGTAGTCGAACAGCGGGCTGAAGTACAGCGCGTACAGGCTGGCGATGAACATCGGGATGGTGAAGGCGGGGTGCGAGACGATCCGCAGGTACCGGCTGTGCAGCAGGAGCACCAGCAGCTCGCGCGGGCCCCGGCCGCTGCCCCGGCCGGCCGGCCGCAGGGCGCGCAGGGACAGGGTGATCGGGGCGCCGAGCAGCAGCAGGATGGGGGCCAGCATGCTCAGCACCATGTGCTGGATCATGTGGGCGCTGAACAGCACCATGCCGTAGTCGTTGAGGCCGGTGCAGGTCACCAGCAGGATCGTGCCGATGCCGGCGGTCCAGGCGATCGCCCGGCCGATCGGCCAGCGGTCGCCGCGGCGCCACAGCCGGACGGCGCCGGCCAGGTACAGGCCGAGCGCGAGCAGGCCGGCGATCAGGAACGGCCAGTCGGGTGACCAGCTGAGGCTGGAGGAGAGGGTGAACGGACCGAGCGTCCCCCCTCCGTGGTGGTGCATGCCTGCCATGCCGTCGCCCATCGGCGCGTCCTGCTTTCCTCGTGGTGCGTCGGCCGGGCCGGGCCCGCCGGGTCCGGTTTCGTCCGTTTTGCTTCGGGGTCAGCCTAGGCGGGGCTTACGCGGGGCCCGTAGCCGCCCCCGGGAGCGGACGGGTTCCGGCTGGTCCGGGCCCCGGCCCGGGCACGGCGGGCCGTCCCGGTCGGGCTCGGCGGGAGTTCTGGTCGGGCCCGGCGGGAGTGCAGGTCGGGCTCGGACCGGCGCGTCCCGTGGAGCGGGCCGCCGGGCTCGTGGTGGACTCCCTGGCTGGGGTGGAATCGTGGGTCCGATATTGTTCTTGCTCGAAACAAATCTCACCTGGAGGCCTGATGACCACCGCCCCGTACCGGGCCGCAGAGGAACGCTACGACGGCTCGATGCGCTACCGCCGCACCGGCCGCAGCGGCCTCCAGCTGCCGGAGATCTCGCTCGGCCTGTGGCACAACTTCGGCGACGACCGCACCCTCGACTCGCAGCGGGCGATCCTGCGGCGCGCGTTCGACCTCGGCATCACCCACTTCGACCTGGCCAACAACTACGGCCCGCCGTACGGCTCCGCCGAGGCCAACTTCGGCCGGCACCTGGCGGCCGACTTCCGCCCGTACCGCGACGAGATGGTCGTCTCGACCAAGGCGGGCTACGACATGTGGCCCGGCCCGTACGGCGAGTGGGGCTCGCGCAAGTACCTGACGGCCAGCCTCGACCAGTCGCTGCGGCGGATGGGCCTGGAGTACGTCGACATCTTCTACTCGCACCGCTTCGACCCGCAGACCCCGCTGGAGGAGACGATGGGGGCGCTGGCCTCCGCCGTCCGGCAGGGCAAGGCCCTGTACGCCGGCATCTCCTCCTACAACGCGGAGAAGACCCGGGAGGCCGCCGCGATCCTGCGCGACCTCGGTGTCCCGCTGCTCATCCACCAGCCGTCGTACTCGATGCTCAACCGCTGGATCGAGGACGACGGCCTGCTCGACGTGCTCGCCGACGAGGGCGCGGGCTGCATCGGCTTCGCGCCGCTCGCGCAGGGCATCCTCACCGACCGCTACCTCAAGGGCGTCCCGGCCGGCTCCCGGGCCGCGCAGGGCAAGTCGCTCGACCCGGCCGCCCTCACCGAGGAGACCCTGGGCAAGCTCAACGGGCTCAACGGGATCGCCGCCCGCCGCGGCCAGAGCCTCGCCCAGCTCGCCCTGACCTGGCTGCTGCGCGACTCCCGGATGACCTCCGCCCTGATCGGCGCGTCCTCGGTCGCCCAGCTGGAGGCCAACGTCGCCGCCCTGCGGGGTGCTCCGCTCGACGACGAGGAGCTCGCCGAGATCGACCGGTACGCGACCGACGCGGGTCTCAACCTCTGGGCCCGGTCGACCGAGGGCTGACCGGGGGCCACCGGGCACCGGGTGCCGCCCCAGGCCGCGTCCCGGTGCCCTACCCTGCGGTGTGGGCGGTCATCGTCATCCCCTAGCATCTACAAGCCTGTAGACGCTCGCGTGGCCGACCGGCCGGCTCTGCGATGCCGTTCGTGGCGCGCAGCACTCCCGACCGTCCAGACCACCGCGAGGACACAGCAGAATGAGCGCAATCGGTGTCGGCCAGGCCGTCATCCTCGGCATCGTCGAAGGGGTCACGGAGTTCCTCCCGATCTCCTCGACCGGCCACCTGAAGATCACCGAAGGGCTGATGGGGATCCCCGTCGACGACAAGGCGGTGGTCGGCTTCACCGCCGTCATCCAGGTCGGCGCGATCGCCGCCGTCCTGCTGTACTTCTTCAAGGACATCCTCCGCTTCGTCACCGCCTGGGGCCGAGGGCTGGTCAACCCGGCGGAACGCGCCAACCACGACTACAAGTTCGCCTGGTGGGTGATCTACGCCACGATCCCGATCGTGGTCGTCGGCCTGGCCGCCAAGCCCCTGATCGACGGCCCGCTCGCCTCCCTGTGGGTGGTCGCGGGCTCCCTGATCGTCGGCAGCATCGTGATGTGGGTGGCCGACCAGATGGGACGCCACCGCCGCAGCGAGGCGGAGATCACCCTCGCCGACGCCATGATCGTCGGCTCCTCGCAGATCCTCGCGCTGCTGTTCCCCGGCTTCTCCCGCTCCGGCGCCACCATGTCCACCGGTCTGATCCGCGACCTGGACCGGCTGGCCGCCACCCGGCTGTCCTTCTTCCTCTCCATCCCCGCGCTGACCGGCGCGGGCGTCTACGAGCTCAAGGACGCGACCGGCGGGGGCGTCGGCATCGTGCCGCTGGCCGTCGGCACCCTGGTCTCCTTCGTCGTGGCCTACGCCTCGATCGCCTGGCTGCTCAAGTACGTCGCCAAGCACTCCTTCAACGCCTTCGTGATCTACCGCCTGGTGATCGGCTTCCTGCTCTTCGGCCTCCTGGGTGCGAACGTCATCAGCGCCTGACCTCCCCCCACGCCGCCACCCCGAAGGCCGCCCCGCGCACCCCGCGCAGGGCGGCCTTCGCGCTGCGCCGCGACTGCCCCTCGGGCCGCCATCGGTCCGGCTGCCCCGCCAAGTTGTTCAGATTCGAACATTCGGGGTACGGTCGAGCCGGGTCGGTTCAAATTTGAACAACAGGACCGGCCCGGACCCATTCCCCGACGTCGGAGACGCGCATGCCGAGCACGAGCCCGAGCACGACCGCCCCCACCACCGCCACCCAGGAGGCCCCCGCCCCGGCCGGGGCCTCCCCGCACGCCTACGGCGCCGGCCTGTTGCTGCTGCGCCTCGCGCTCGGCCTGACCATGGCCGCGCACGGCAGCCAGAAGCTGTTCGGCTGGTTCGGCGGCGGCGGCATCGACGGCACCGGCCAGTTCTTCACCGCGAGCGGCTACCCGGCCGGCGACGCCATGGCGGTGGTGGCGGGACTGTCCGAGATCCTCGGCGGACTGGCCCTGGCCGTCGGCCTGTTCACCCCGCTGGCCGCCGCCGCGATCGTCGGTGTCATGGTCAACGCCCTCGCCGTGACCCGGGGCGGCGGCTTCTTCGCGCCCGAGGGCAGCGAGTACGAACTGCTGCTCACCGCCGGTGCCGTCGCCCTCGCCCTGACCGGCCCCGGCGGCTACGCCGTGGACCGCTACCTGCCCGTGCTGCGGGCGCACCGCCTGGCGTACGGCGCGGCCGCCGTCGTGGCCGGCCTGCTGACCGCCGGGGTCGTCCTGCTGCTGCGCAAGTGACGCCTGCGCCCCAGCGCCCGCGCGCTGAGCGCTGAACACCCGCGCCCTGAACGCCTGAGCGCTGAACACCTGCGCCCGTCCTGCCGGCCGCGGCCCGTGCCGCGGCCGGTGGCGGCGGTCCAACCCTGGCAAGCCGCACCGAAGTTGACGATCCGACAGTCGGCACGAGGGTGCTCTCGTCGGTGCGGCCGCGGCGTGGTCGTCGACGTTGCGGACGGTGGCCGCGACGATGCGGCCGACGGCGGTACGGGTGAGGCAGGTCTGGTGGGCTGCGTGGTGCGTGGCGGCCGGCGAAGGCGTTCTCCGGCGGCGGTCGCTCGTCGAGCCGGACGCCGTGGGCGGGGATCTCCGCCCGTTCATCCCGGGCAGCGCCGCCCCGGGGGTCGGACCCGCCGCGCCGGTCGCGCGCTCGCCCCGCACCCGGGACGGCCCGGGCGGGCACCCCGTACGGCTCCGCACGGCCCCGGACCGACCGCGCGCCGCCGATGGGGGGAGCCGCCGTCGGGCAATGGTGTGAAATCCGGTGATGGGGATGTCCATGCCATGCCTTTACCGGTATTTTCCCTCCAGCGCTTCCCCTGCCTTCGCGTCACCTCTCGCACCGTCACGGACCGCCGGAAGGACACGCCTTGAACGTACGGAACCGCCGCGCCGCCGCAGCCGCCCTTGCCGCCGCACTGACCGCACCGCTGCTGCTGGTGGGCGCCGGGCAGGCCTCCGCCGCCGACGAGTACGGCCGCCACGACCCCGCCGCGAAGCGGGCCGAGCTGCTGGCCCGGGACCTCGTCCGGCACAGCAGCGCCGACGACGCCTACCGCACGCTGAGGGCGCTCCAGCGGATCGCGGACCGCAACGGCGGCACCCGGGTCGCCGGCTCGCCGGGCCACCGGCAGTCGGCCGAGTACGTCGCCGACCGGGCCCGCCGGGCCGGACTCAAGGTGTCCAAGCACGAGTTCGACTACGTCTTCACCCAGACGCTGGCACAGACCCTGAAGGTGGTCACGCCCGAGGCCGAGGACCTGCCGGTGCTCGCGATGACGTACTCGGCCTCCACCCCGGTCGGCGGCGTCACGGCCCCGCTGGCGGTGGTCCCGCCGGACGCCACCACCGGGTGCGAGGACACCGACTACGCGGCCGGGGCCTTCGCCGGCAAGGTCGCCCTGATCAAGCGGGGCGGCTGCAGCTTCGCGGTCAAGCAGGCGACCGCCGCGGCAGCGGGCGCGGTCGGCGCCCTCGTCTACAACAACGCGGCCGGCGACGTGAACGGCACCCTGGGCGACCCGGAGGCGGCGAGGATCCCGACCGGCGGGATCACCCAGGCCCGCGGCGAGGCGCTGGCCGCGAAGGCGGCGGCCGGGCCGGTCACCGTGGCGCTGGAGATCCGCACCTCCCACGAGACCCGGCGGACCTGGAACGTCATCGCGGAGACCCGTGGCGGCGACGAGCGCAACACCGTCTTCGTCGGCGCCCACCTCGACTCCGTGCTGGCCGGCCCCGGCATCAACGACAACGGCTCCGGCTCGGCGGGCATCCTGGAGGTGGCCGAGGAGCTGGCGGGGCACCAGGTGAAGAACAAGGTGCGGTTCGCCTGGTGGTCGGCCGAGGAGTTCGGCCTGGTGGGTTCCGAGAAGTACGTGGCGTCGCTGTCCGAGGAGGAGCGCAAGAAGATCAGGCTCTACCTCAACTTCGACATGATCGCCTCGCCGAACCCGGTGCGCTTCGTCTACGACGGCGACGACTCCGACCACGTCGGTTCCGGCCCGGGCCCGGAGGGCTCCGCCCAGCTGGAGCGCCGGATCAACGGGTACCTGGACCGCCGCGGACTGGCCCACGAGGGCACCGACTTCAACGGCCGGTCCGACTACGGCCCGTTCATCACGGCCGGGATCCCGGCCGGCGGCACCTTCACCGGCGCGGAGGGCATCAAGTCCGAGGCCCAGGCGGCCCGGTACGGCGGCCGGGCCGGGGTGGCCTACGACCCGTGCTACCACCAGGCCTGCGACACCCTGAAGAACCTCGACCTCAAGGTCTTCGACGTCAACATCGACGTGATCGCGGACTCCGTCGGCACCTACGCCTGGGACCTCTCCTCGCTGTCGGCGCCGGTCGCGCCCGAGGACACCACCGGTCAGCCGGGCAGCGGCGGTGGCCTGCACGACGGGCACCAGGAGGCCACCGAGTAGCCCGCTCGGGCACTCGCACACACGGGCACCCGGGCGTTCGGCCGAGGAACGAGCGCGAGAACGGGCCCCCGGCCGCCGGGGCGGTCGGGGGCCCGTCCTGTCGGTGCCGACCGGGTCAGATGACGGTCTCGGCCTCGACGTAGCGCTCGGTGGGCACGGTCTTCAGCTCGGCCACGGCCTCGCCCAGCGGGACGAGCTTGATCTCGGTGCCCTGCAGCGCCGTGATGTGCCCGAAGGCGCCCTTGTGGGCGGCCTCCACCGCGTGCCAGCCGAAGCGGGTGGCCAGCACCCGGTCGTACGCGGTGGGGGTGCCGCCGCGCTGGGTGTGGCCGAGGATCACCGGGCGGGCCTCCTTGCCGAGGCGGTGCTCCAGCTCGCCGGAGAGCTGGGTGGCGATGCCGGTGAACCGCTCGTGGCCGTAGATGTCCCGGGTGCCCTCCTCCCAGTGCATGGTGCCGGGCTCGGGCTTGGCGCCCTCGGCGCACACCACGATGGCGAACTTCTTGCCGCGTTCGAAGCGCTCGCGGACGACCTCGGTGAGCTTGTCGATGTGGAACGGGCGCTCGGGCACCACGATCGCGTGGGCGCCGGCGGCCATGCCCGCGTTGAGCGCGATCCAGCCGGTGTGCCGGCCCATCACCTCGACGACCATGACCCGCTGGTGGGACTCGGCGGTGGTCTTCAGGCGGTCCAGCGCGTCGGTGGCCACCGAGACGGCCGTGTCGAAGCCGAAGGTGACGTCGGTGCACGCGATGTCGTTGTCGATGGTCTTCGGCACGCCGACGACCGGCAGTCCGCCGTCGCTCATCAGCTTGGCGGCCTTGAGGGTGCCCTCGCCGCCGATCGGGATGACCGCGTCGATGCCGAGGTCATGGCAGTGCTTCTTGGCCCGCTCGACGCCGTCGCGCAGGTGGCTCGGCTGGACCCGCGAGGAGCCCAGGATCGTGCCGCCCTGGGCGAGGATGCCGCTCACCGAGTCGAGGGTCAGCGGCCGGTGGACACCTTCGAGGAGGCCGCGCCAGCCGTCCTGGAACCCGATGATCTCGTCGCCGTGGTCGACCACCCCCCGGTGGACCACGGAACGGATCACGGCGTTCAGGCCGGGGCAGTCACCGCCGCTGGTCAGGACACCAATACGCATTCTTTGCAACTCCCCTGGGGGCACCCCCAGCCGTCGGGCTGGGGGGAGTACCGGACGGCCGGACGACCACCTCGGTGTCGCCACCGCGGTCGGTCGATTTCGGACATCAAGCCCGAAACCGACCATGATGCACAGCATACGGTTCCTGCGTCCGGCCGAGCAGGCACCGGCGCGGGAGCGGCATCGTCGACGCCTCCGCGCGCAACTGCGGCTGGACGCCGAGGAGGGTGTGCGTCCAGCGCTTCCTATTCTGTTATGCCGACGGCCACTAGAGCACGGGTCGACCGGATGCTGGTCTTTCCGCGGTGGCGCGGCGGGGGAGCGGGGGCCGCGGTGGCCCGGTGTCCCGGCCGGCTGCCGGGACCCGGGACGGGGTGCGGCCCGGTGTCACGCGGGGCGGCTGGTGGCGGCGATCCGCTCGGCCCGCAGCGCGTCGTACCAGGTGGTGTCGGCCGGCGGGAGGGCGTTCACGTCCAGCGCCAGCTTGATCAGCATGTCCGCGACGGCGGGGTTGCGGGCCAGCACCGGGCCGTGCAGGTAGGTGCCGAAGACGGTGTCCCGCCAGGCGCCCTCGGTGCCGTCGCCGGTGCCGTTGCCGCGGCCGACCTGGACCGAGGCGAACGGCTTGACGCCCTGGCCGAGGTGGGTGATGCCCTGGTGGTTCTCGAAGCCGGTCAGCTGCGGCAGGCCGAGCTGCGGGTCGACGCTCGCCAGCACGTCGCCGACGCAGCGGGCGCCCTCGCCGCGGGTGGTCCAGACGTCGAGCAGGTCCAGGCCGGGCTCGCGCTCGCCGAGGTCGTTGATGAACTCGCGGCCGAGGATCTGGTAGCCGGCGCAGACCGAGAAGATGATCGCGCCGTTCTCGGCGGCGCGCTGCAGACCGCCGTCGTTGCGCAGTCGCTCGGCGGCGAGCCGCTGCGGGCGGTCCTCGCCGCCGCCGATCAGGTAGATGTCCCCGCTGGTGGGGACCGCCTGGTCGGAGCGGACGTCGATCCGGGTCACCCCGAGCCCGCGCTGGCGGGCCCGGCGCTCGACGACCAGCGCGTTGCCGCGGTCGCCGTAGGTGCTCAGGAGGTCGGGGTAGACCCAGACCACCCGCAGGCTGCTCTCGCTCATCCTGGAAGGCCTTCCCTGCTGCTGCGACCCGTACTGCTGCGGGTCCGGACCGAAACCGGGGCTCTGGTGGGGCGGCATCGACATCAGCTCACCACCGCCTTGCGCAGCTGCTGGAACGCGGTGTAGTTGGCGATGGCCTCGATGCGGCCCGCCGGGGCGACCCGGACGGCCTCCTCCAGGCTGTCCACGACCTGGAAGTGCAGGCCCGCGACCTCCAGCCGGACGGCCAGGTCCAGCTTGCGCTGGCCCATCACGAAGATCGGGTGGCCGGACAGCCGCTCGTAGTCGACGTCCCACAGCCAGGAGGTGTCGGTGCCGTCGGCGTCCAGCGCGTTCACGGAGAGCACCACCGGCGCCGGCGGGCCGTCGATCAGCGAGAACGTCTCCAGCCAGCCGGCCGGGTTCTTGGCCAGCAGCAGCCGGACCTCGCGGCCCAGGTAGGAGACCACGTCGTAGCGGCCGGCCACGGCGGCCACGGACTGCATCCGCTGCAGCGCGACCTGCGGGGCGACGCCGAAGACGGCGGCCACCGCGGCCGAGCTGGTGGCGTTGGCCAGGTTGGCGCGGCCGGGCAGCTGGAGCTGGATCGGCCAGGCACCGCGGTGCGGGTCGATCACGTGGGTGCCCTGGAGCGCCCAGTGCGGGTTGGGACGGCGGAAGCCGCACTCCTGGCAGAACCAGTCGTCGCCCGGGCGCTGCATCACGCCGCCGCAGGACGGGCAGGACCAGGCGTCCTCCTTCCAGGCCTGTCCGGCGGCCACCCAGACCACCTTCTTGCAGGAGGAGGCGGCCCAGGTCACCAGCGGGTCGTCCGCGTTCGCGATGATCACCGCGTCGGTGTCCTTGAGGCCCTCGCGCCACTTCTCGGCCATCATCCGCGTCTCGGCGGCGCGGTCGAGCTGGTCGCGGGAGAGGTTGAGCAGCGCTATGGCCTTGGGGCGGGTGTCCCGGGCGACCATCGGCAGGTACTTCTCGTCGACCTCGATGACACCGAACCGCGCGTCGGAGCCACCGGCCAGGGCGGCGGTGATGCCGGCCGGCATGTTGGCGCCCAGCGCGTTGGAGACGACCGGGCCGGCGGCGCGCAGCGCCTCGGCGATCAGCCGGGTCGTGGTGGTCTTGCCGTTGGTCGCGCTGACCAGGACCACGTCGAGGTGGTCGGCGAGGGTCGCGAGCAGGTCGGGGTCGAGCTTGAGAGCTACCTTGCCGCCGATCACCGAGCCACTGCCGCGGCCCGCCTTCTGGGAGAGGGCAGCGGCCATCCGGCCGGCCGTCACGGCGATCTTGGCGCGGGCGGGCAGCGAGGCGTCGCGCGCGCCCGTGGCTTCCGAATCGGTGCCTGGCATGCTCAGTGGTTCCTCCTTGCTGCGGCACCACCCAGGTCGAGCAGTGACCGTCGGGCGGCGGGGACGGGGCCAGCCTACCCACTCCGCGCCCGGCCGTTGATCCCCGGACCCACCGAGGCGCCCTGACGGGGGTTCGGGGCAGGGCCGCGCGGACCTGCCCCGAACCCCCCCGGACGGGCGTCCGGGGCTCCTCCCGGGCGGCTGCCCGCGGGCCCGTCCGGGCGTACCGGAACGGCCCCGGCGGCCCCGGCGGTCCCCCGACCGGACGGGCCCGCCGGGGCCGGTGGACGTCAGCGGCCGGGGCGGCTCGGCCACGGGGTGGGCAGCTGCTCGGTGGCCTCCGCGAGGTGTGCGGTGATCACCAGCGTGCCGTCCTCCACCTGGTAGTCCAGCGGCGCGGACAGCCGCCGCATGGTGGTGATCAGGCCGTTGTTGGAGGCGTGGGTGACGGCGTGGACCGTCGGCACCCCGGCCTCCAGGGCGAGGGCGGCCATCCGGCGCAGCAGGTCCACCCCGAGGCCGCGCCGCTGCCAGGCGTCCTCGACCAGCAGGGCCACCTCGGCGCCGTCGTCGTCCCACAGCAGGTGGGCCAGCGCGACGATCCGGCCGTCCGCGGCCTCGACCGCGAGGGTCTGGCCGTGCCGGGGGTCGAGCAGGTGGTCCAGGTAGCGGTCGGCGTCCCGGACGGGGCCGTGGTAGCGCTTGCGCAGGGTGTCGGGGGAGCAGCGCCGGTGCATCTCCAGCGCCGCGGCCCGGTCGGCGGGCTCGGCCCGGCGGACCGTCAGGTCGGCCCCCGCGGGCAGGGTGAGCCGGGCCTCCACCTTGGGCACCCGGGGGCCGAGCAGGCTGTCCAGCTCGACCAGGGCCTGGGCCCGGGCGAACTCGGTCGGGGTGAACGGCAGGTGCGGCCGGCTGAGCTCGATCAGGTCGCCGGACGGCACCGGCAGCCGCATCAGGTGCCCGTCGACCCCGGCGGGGGTGGCCGCGCCGGCGGCCGGGTACTGCCGGATCGTGCACCGGCCGAACAGCTGGCGCAGGGCGACCGGCAGCTCGGCGGCGTCCAGGGCGGTCCGGGTGGCCAGGGCGAGTACGTGGGTCGGCGGGTCGACCAGGTCGTGCGCGTCGGCTCCGTCGGTCCAGATGTCGTGCCCGCCGGCGGCGGCCACGACGGCGGTCAGCTCGGCCCGGCCGAGGGAGTGCGGGGCGCGGACGAAGAACTCGTCGACCGTCCCGGCGGGCAGGGGGTGCGCCTGCATCGAGACGATGTTCACGCCCTGCCCGGCCAGGGCGGTGCAGATCCGGCCCAGGCTGCCGGGGGAGTCCTCGACGGTGGTGCGGATCCGCCACAGTGCGGCGGCCTCGAAGGCGTCCAGCGGTCCGGTCACCGGGTCCTGCCCGGGTGGCGCGGGGGTGTCGGGCGACGGGGGCCCGTGCGGGTGCCGGTGTGCCCACCAGCTGTGGAACAGCGCCGTGGCGAGCAGTGCGGCGGCCGAGGCGGCCAGCAGCACCGGCCCGTCGTGGCCGTGCACCACGACGTTGGCGACCAGGTCCGCGGAGGCGACGGCGAGGAAGACCGCGGCCAGTTCGACGGTGTCTCTGCGCCAGCGGTGGTGCCGGGTGCCGCGGCGCTGGGAGGGGGCGGAGGGCAGGGTGCGCGTCGAATCGTCCATGTGAGTATGGTGTCGCGCGGGTGTTTCACGATCACGAATCCCCCGTGACCTTGCGGTTAATGTCCTCGGATCCGGCCGGCGGCGCCGCGGGCGGTCAGCCGGAGGTCCGGCGGGCCGTCAGTTCGGCTCCGGCGGCGCGGACTTCGGCCAGCAGCAGGCGCAGGTCGTCCCCGGTGGTGGCGGGGTTGAGCAGGCAGGCCCGGAGCATCTCGTGGCCCCGCAGCAGGGCTCCGGTGACGAAGACCCGACCGCGCTGCTGGACGGCGACCGGGAGCCGGCCGTTGAGGGCGTCGAGCTCCGCCTCGGTGAGGCCGGCCGGACGGTACCGGAAGGCGACGATCGAGGTCTCCACCGGCGCCAGCAGCTCCAGCTCCGGGTCGGCCTTCACCAGCTCGCCGAGCCGCCGGGCCAGCGCGGTGCAGCGGGCGATGTCGGCGGAGATGCCGGACCGGCCGCGGTGCGCGACGGTGGCCCAGACCTTGAGCGAGCGGAACGGGCGGGTCTGCTCCATGCCGTACTCGGAGAACCAGCCGAGCTCGCCGGCCTCCTCGTCGCGCAGGTAGGAGGGGACCAGGCTGAAGGTGGAGCGCAGCGCCTCGGGGTCGCGGACCAGCGCGCAGCCGCAGTCCACCGGGACGCCGAGCCACTTGTGCGGGTCGAGGGCGAGCGAGTCGGCGCGGTCCATTCCGGCGTAGCGGTGCGCGATGGTCTCGTCCAGCACGCCGAACGCGCCGTACGCGCCGTCGACGTGCATCCACAGGCCCTCCTGCTCGCACAGGTCGGCTATCGGGTGGAAGGCGTCGACGGCGCCGGTGCCGACGGTGCCGGCGGAGGCGACGACGAGGAACGGCAGCCGGCCGGCCGCCCGGTCTTCGGCGACGGCCGTGCGCAGCGCGTCGGTGTCCAGCCGGCCGTCGGCGTCGGTGGCGAGGGTGCGCAGGTGGCGGCTGCCGAGCCCGAGCAGTTCGGCGGCCTTGCGGACGCAGGAGTGGGTCTCGCCGGTGACGTAGCCGACCAGCGGGGGCAGGCCGCTCAGGCCGTCTTCGCGCAGGTCGTGGCCGGCCCGGTGGGCGGCGCGGTTCCGGGCGGCGGCCAGGCAGAGGATGGTGGCCATCGAGGTGCCGGAGGTGAGGATGCCGCCGCCGGCCGGGTGCGGGAAGCCGACCAGCTCGGCGATCCAGCGGACCACGGCCCGCTCCAGGTGCACGTCGGCGTGGTCGCCGCCGGCCGAGCTGGGGTTCATCGCGGACGCCGCCAGGGTGGCCAGCACCCCGGCGGGCTGCGGGGCGGAGTTGACCCAGCCGAAGAAGCGGGGGCTGCCGTTGCCCATCGGCGCGGGCATCACCCGGTCGCCGATCACCGCCAGCAGGTCCTCCAGGGAGGTGCCGTGCTCGGGCAGCTCCAGCTCCAGCAGGTCCTTCCGGTCGGCCGGGTCCATCGGCTGCCAGACCGGGCGGCCGGGCAGCCCGTCGAGGTAGTCGGAGACCAGCTCGGCGGCCGACTGGGCCGCGCTCCGGAAGTCGTCGCTCATGGTGGTGCTCCATCGGGGTGCAACGGGGCGCGACTCCCTCGGCGCACCTGGCTGGCCACGATCGTACGCCCCGGTCGCCCGGCCCCCGTGCCCGGTTCCCCACCCGCCTCGGGTCGGCCGGACGGGTGGGGAAGCGGCTCAGTCGAGGGTGCCGGAGAGCCCGCCCGCGGTGCGGCAGTACCCGGCGATCTCCTTGTTGGTGATCTTCGCGCAGAGCCGGCCGGCCGCCCCGGCGTCGGTGTAGTTGACGGTGTAGTAGCTGACCAGACCCTGTGCGCAGGCCTGGCGTTGCCAGGTGTCCGCGGCCGTGGCGCACTGGTTGGCGGCCCAGTCCTCGCGGTCCAGGTTGTACTTCATCGTCCGGGAGCCGACCCCGCGGCTGCAGTCGTTGGCGCCGCCGCTCGCCTTGCCGTTGAGGCACCACTTGAGGGCGTCGGCGAACGCCTCGGGGTGGTTGGCGTAGTCGTGCGAGCTGAGGTAGAAGGTCGGCGCGTAGAAGAAGCAGGCGGACTGGAACAGGGCCGGCTGCTCGGGGCACGGGTAGAGCGGGTCCTTGGCGATCTTGTCCGCGGGGAGGTTGGCCTTGGCCTTCTCGTCCTCCTCGTCCGGGGCGAAGAGCTGCATGAACAGGCCCTCGGAGCAGGTGATCCGGCGGCTGTCGGTGGGGAACTTGTTGCACAGCGCCCGGGCCGCCGGGATGTCCTGCTTGGTGACGAACATGATGCCGTGGCCGATGCCGTGGATGCACGGGCCGGTGTTCTTGGGCGCGCAGAGGGTGAGGATGTCCTGCTCCGGCGTCTTGGAGTTGGCCAGCATCTCCTCGACGGCCCCGTGCAGGTAGCCCGCCGCGCAGGTCTCGTGCGGGAAGGAGATCACCTTCTGGAAGTCCTGCTGGTAACGCACCACCGCCGCGTGGCCGAGCTCGTGCGCGATCGGGTGGCAGAACCGGACGGTGTAGGGCTTGTCCTTGCTGATCTTGTCCAGGTCGGCCAGCGCCACCCCCGGGTCGGTCGCCTGCATCTCCGCCATCAGCTTGTTCCGCAGCGTGCTGCGGGTCCACACCGCCGGGTCGCCGGTGGGCGTCGCCGGTGCGGCTGCGGTGCCCTCGCCCGGTGCGCCGCCGCCCGGCTGCCCGGCGGGCCCGACCGCGGCCACGGGCCGGCTGCCCGGCGTCCAGTCGGTCAGCGCGACCGCGCCCAGGCCCAGGACTCCGAGCAGGACGGCGGTGATGATCGCGAATGCTCGCGGGTGCATGGCAGAGATCCCCCGGTGGTCGGACGCGGACGGCGGGCGTTCACCATCCTGGCCGCCCCGGGCCGGAAAGCGCGGATCGGAGGCAGCCATTCGGGACGGGTTCGGCCCAACGGCCCAACGGCCTCGCGGCCGGCCGGAGCGTCACGGTCCCGTCCCCCGGGTGCCGGACCCACACCGTCTCACAACATCAGCGCCACATGGTACTTCGTCAGCCAGGCGTCCAACTCCAGTGCCAGTTCGGTCCCCTGCCGGACGGCCTGCGGGTCGGTGTCGGCCCGCAGCGCGGTGACCACGCCCTTGGGGTCCAGCAGCTCGAACCCGGGCGCGCCGGGGTCGGCGGCCAGCTCGGCCAGTCCGGCGCGCAGGGCCAGCGGGTACCCAGGGTCCTGGGTGGTCGGGTAGGGGCTCTTCACCCGGTCGGCCACCGCGGCGGGCAGCAGGTCCCGGACGGCGGCGCGCAGCAGGCTCTTCTCCCGGCCGTCGAAGGTCTTCATCCGCCAGGGCGCGTTGAACACGTACTCCACCAGGCGGTGGTCGCAGAACGGTACCCGCACCTCCAGGCCGCTCGCCATCGACAGTCGGTCCTTGCGGTCCAGCAGGATCCGCACGAACCGGCTGAGGTGCAGGTACGAGAGTTCCCGCATCCGCCGTTCCAGCGGGTCGGCGCCCTCCTGGTGCGGCACCTCCGCGAGCGCCTCGTGGTAGCGGTCGGCCCGGTAGGCGTCCAGGTCGAGGGCGGTGAGCAGGTCGGGGGAGAGCAGGGCGGTCGGGCCGAGGCTGCCGGGCCCGGCCAGCTGGGAGAGCGCGGCCAGCCAGGGGAAGGCGTCCGCGGCCACCGCCTCCGGCTGGTGGAACCACCGGTAGCCGCCGAACAGCTCGTCCGCGGACTCGCCCGACAGCGCGACCGTGGACCGCTCCCGGACGGCGCGGAAGAGCAGCAGCATCGAGGTGTCCAGCGCGCCGAAGCCCATCGGGTAGTCCCAGGCGCGCAGCACGCCGGCCCTGGTCCCGGCCGCGGCCAGCGCGGCGCTGTCCAGCTCGACCGCCCGGTGGTCGGCGCCGACGTGCTCGGCCACCAGCCGCGCGTACGGCCCGTCCGGGGTGTCGCGCAGCGCGTCGGCCCGGAAGCGGTCGCCGGTGTAGTCGACCGCGAAGGTCCGGACGGGCCCCCGGCCGGCCTCCCGCAGTGCGAGGGCGGCCAGCGCGGTCACGGCGCTGGAGTCCAGTCCGCCGGAGAGCAGCGAGCACAGCGGCACGTCGGAGATCAGCTGGCGCCGGACGGTGTCGGAGAGCAGCTCCCGGACCGTCGCCACGGTGTCCGGCAGGTCCTCGGTGTGCTCGCCGGCCTCCAGCGCCCAGTACCGGCGAACCGTCAGGCCCTCCCGGCGGACGTGCACCACCCGGCCGGGCGGCACCTCGTGCAGGCCGCGATAGACGGCGTGCCCGGGGGTCTTGGCGAAGGAGAGCAGCTCGCGCAGCCCGTCCAGGTCGACCTCGGGCCGCACCAGGGGGTGGGCGAAGAGCGCCTTGGGCTCGGAACCGAACAGCACGCCGTCCGGGGTGCGGTGGTAGAAGAGCGGTTTGACGCCCATCCGGTCCCTGACCAGCAGCAGCTCCTCGGCGCGCGGGTCCCACAGGGCGAAGGCGAACATGCCGTTGAGCCGCTCGGCGAGGTGCTCGCCCCACTGGAGGTAGGCCCGCAGCACCACCTCGGTGTCGCTGCGGGTGCGGAAGCGGTGGCCGGCCAGCTCCAGTTCGGCGCGCAGTTCCCGGTGGTTGTAGACCTCGCCGCTGTAGCTGAGGACGGCGAGGGTGCGGCCGTCCTGCTCGGCGGTCATCGGCTGCGTCCCGCCCTCGATGTCGATCACCGCCAGCCGGCGGTGGCCGAGTGCGGCGTGGCGTTCCCGGTGGATCCCTCCCGCGTCGGGGCCGCGGCAGGCCATGGTCGCCGTCATCGCGTCGAGCACCGCGTGCTCGGAGGTCGTCAGGTCGCGGTCGAAGCTCACCCAGCCGGCTATCCCGCACATCAGCACTTACCCCCACAGTAGTGTGACGAATACGGAAAGTGACGCTACTGCCTGCCGTCGGGGAGATCAATGGGTGTGCGGCGGCCGAATGTCTGAAGATCTGCCCGATTTCGGGCAGGATTCTTGGTGAACGGTGAGGCGGCGCCTAGGCTCCTTGCTCGTGCCCGCCTCGCCCCATCCCCACGACGACCTCCTCGCGCACCTCACCCGGATCACCCCGCTGGGGCCCGGCGAGGCGGCGCGCGTGGTCGCCGAGGTGCTGGCGTACTTCTCCGAGTCCACCGAGGAGTACGTCCGCCGCCGCCACGGGGAGCTGCAGGCGCGAGGCCTGACCAACGAGAAGATCTTCACCCGGCTCGGCGCCGAACTCGCCGCCCGCCGGGTCGCGGCGCCCGAGCTGTCCACCCGGCAGCTGCGCCGCATCGTCTACGGCTGAGCCCACCGGCCGCCACCGCCCGACCCGTTGCCCGAACCACCGCTCGACCCCTGCCGGACCGAGCCGAACCCCTGGAGTCCCGAATGTGCGGAATTGTGGCCTACATCGGTCCGAAGGACGCCACCGCCTTCCTGCTGGAGGGCCTGCAGCGCCTGGAGTACCGCGGCTACGACTCGGCCGGCGTGGCCGTCGCGGCCAAGGGCGGGCTGAAGGTCTGCAAGGTCAAGGGCCGGGTCGCCGACCTCGCCGCCGCCGTCCCCGCGCGCTTCAAGGGCACCACCGGCATCGGCCACACCCGCTGGGCCACCCACGGCGTGCCCAGTGACGCCAACGCGCACCCGCACACCGACGTCAGCGAGCGGATCGCGGTCGTGCACAACGGCATCATCGAGAACGCCGACCAGCTGCGCGCCCTGCTCACCGCCGAGGGCGTCGTCTTCACCTCGGAGACCGACACCGAGGTCCTCGCCCACCTGGTCGCCGCGCACAGCGGCGAGGGCGTCGAGCTGGAGGACGCGGTGCGCACCGCGCTCGGCCAGGTCGTCGGCACCTACGGCATCGCCGTCCTCGACGCCCGGCAGCCCGACCGGATCGTGGTCGCCCGCAACGGCAGCCCGATCGTGCTCGGCCTCGGCGAGAAGGAGATGTTCGTCGCCTCCGACGTCGCCGCCCTCGTCCGCTACACCCGCCAGGTCGTCCACCTGGAGGACGGCGAGCTCGCCACCGTCCGCGCCGACGGCTTCCGCACCTTCACCGAGGACGACGCCCGCACGGTCACCCGCCAGCCGTCCACCGTGGACTGGGAGGTCGCCTCGTACGACACCGCGGGCTACCAGCACTACCTGCTCAAGGAGATCCACGAGCAGCCCGCCGCCGTGGAGCGCACCCTGAGCGGCCGGCTCGACGAGCGGTTCGCCACCGCCCACCTCGGCGGCCTGAACCTGGACGCCCGCGAGCTGCGCGAGATCCGCCGGGTGAAGATCCTCGGCTGCGGCTCCGCCTACTACGCCGGTGAGATGGGCGCCCAGCTGATCGAGGAGCTGGCCCGGATCCCCGCCCACAGCGAGCCCGCCTCCGAGTTCCGCTACCGCAACCCGGTGATCGAGGCCGACACCCTGTACGTCGCGGTCAGCCAGTCCGGCGAGACCTACGACACCCTCGCCGCCGTCCAGGAGATCAAGCGCAAGGGCGGCCGCGTCCTCGGGGTGGTCAACACCGTCGGCAGCGCCATCGCCCGCGAGTGCGACGGCGGCATCTACCTGCACGCCGGCCCGGAGATCTCGGTCGCCTCGACCAAGGCCTTCACCTCCACCGTGATCGCCTTCGCGCTGCTCGCCCTGCACTTCGGCCGGATCCACGACCTCTCCCCGGCCGACGGCCGGCGGATCGTCGCCGGGCTCAAGGCCCTGCCGGACCACATCCGCGAGATCCTCAAGCAGGAGGAGCGGATCGCCGAGCTGGCCGCCGAGTACGCGGACAACGCCGGGATGATGTTCATCGGCCGCACCCGAGGCTTCCCGGTCGCCCGCGAGGGCGCGCAGAAGCTCAAGGAGATCTCCTACGTCCACGCCGAGGCCTACCCCGCCAGCGAGCTCAAGCACGGCCCGCTCGCACTGATCAGCCCCGAGCTGCCCACCGTCGCCCTCGTCCCCGACGACGAGCTGCTCGACAAGAACCTCACCACCCTCGGCGAGATCAAGGCCCGCTCCGGCCGCATCCTCGCCGTCGCCCACCGCACCCCCGACGCCAAGCTGATCGACCACTGCCTGGTGGTGCCCAAGAGCGAGCCGGAGCTCGACCCGCTGCTGCTCAACATCCCGCTGCAGCTGCTCGCCTACTACGCGGCGGTCGCCCTGGGCCGTGACGTCGACAAGCCGCGCAACCTGGCCAAGAGCGTCACCGTCGAGTAGCCGGGCCCGCCGGCCCGAGCCGCCCCGGTGCGCTCCCGCGCCGGGGCGGCTCACGGGCTGACGGCGAGCACCAGGTAGGCGGCCAGGATCGCCAGGTGGACGCCGCCCTGCAGCGGGGTGGCGCGCTTCGGGATGACCGTGAGGGTGCCGACGGCGACGGTCAGCGCGAGCAGGACCAGGTGGGTCGGGCCGAGACCCAGCAGCAGCGGACCCTTCAGCCAGGCGGAGGCGACGGCCACCGCCGGGATGGTGAGACCGATGCTGGCCAGCGCCGAGCCCAGGGCCAGGTTGAGGCTGGTCTGCACGTGGTTGCGGACGGCCGCGCGGACGGCCGCGATGGTCTCGGGCAGCAGCACGAGCAGCGCGATCACCACGCCGACCACGGCCGCCGGCAGGCCCGCGGCGGCCACCCCCCGCTCGATGGTGGGGGAGACCTTCTTGGCCAGGCCGACGACGGCGGTCAGCCCGAGCGCGAGCAGGGCGGCGCTCTGCAGGGTCTCCCGCCCGCCGGGCACCTGAGCGTGGTCGTCCGGGTCGAGCAGGTCGCCGGCCGGGGTCACCGGCAGGAAGTACTCGCGGTGGCGGACCGTCAGGGTCGCCACGAACAGGCCGTAGAGGACGATCGAGGCGGTCGCCGCGTAGACCAGCTGGGTCGGGTTGAACTGCGGGCCCGGGGTGCTGGTGGTGAAGGTCGGCAGCACCAGGCTCATGGTGGCCAGGGTCGCGATGGTGGCGAAGGCGGCGCCGGTGCCCTCCGCGTTGAAGACCGCGACCCGGTGCTTCAGGGCGCCGACCAGGATGGACAGCCCGAGAATCCCGTTGCAGGTGATCATCACCGCGGCGAAGACGGTGTCCCGTGCCAGCCCGGCGCTCTTGTCCCCGCCGTCGGCCATCAGCGTGACGATCAGGGCCACCTCGATGATCGTCACCGCGACCGCCAGCACCAGCGAGCCGAACGGCTCGCCCACCCGGTGCGCGATCACCTCGGCGTGGTGCACGGCCGCCAGCACCGCCCCGGCCAGGAAACAGGCCACCACCGCGACTACCGGCCCGGGCAGCGAACGGGGCCAGGTGAGCACGAGCAGGACGACGGCCAGCACGGGCACGACGGTGGTCCACTGGGCGGCTGCCGGACGGAACCGAGTGATCATGCCGTCGAGCTTGGCAGGTCCTGGAACCCTTGCCCGGAAGTGACACCCGGCGCCGCCCCGCCCGCGCGGCCGTCCGGTGCGGCCGGCCGACGGGCCGTCAGCCGGCCGGCCCGGGCCGGTGCGGAGGGCCGAACCGGACCGGGACGCCGGGGGAGTACAGCACGCTGCACGGTGCCCCCGACACCTCGGGCAGGCCGGCGGCGGCGACCAGGTCCTCGTCCAGATCGAGCAGCCGGGCGCGGTGCAGCGGCCAGATCGGGTGGTGGTTGGGCAGGTACGTCAGCCGGCCGCCGCGGGCCGCGTGCAGCCCCCAGCGGGCGGTCAGGAAGTGCTCCAGCGCCGTCGGCTCGACCACCCGCCCGCCCACCTCGACGGTGATCCTGCTGTGCGCGCCGCGAGGGCCGGGCCAGCGCCGGGAGCTGGTGTACGTCACGGTCGCGCCCCGCCGGCGGATCGCCATCCGGGACCAGACGTACGGCAGCCCGAACCCGGCCCGGGCGGCCAGCACCGGCAGCAGCCGGGAGGCCTCCAGCGAGCGGAACACCACCCCGCGGCGGCCGTGGCCGTCCACCGAGTACAGGCGGACGTTGGTCTCGGGGAACGTCCCGAGGTAGGGCAGCCCGGGCAGGCCGAGCCAGCCGATCCGGTGCATCCGGAAGGGCACCAGCCCGACGTACGTGAGCCCGTCCAGCGTGTCGGGCCGGGTGCCCGCGGGAAGCAGCGGGGCAACCCTCGCCGGGTCCACCGCCCAGTGCAGGAAGGTCAGTTCCAGCCAGGACTGGGTGAGCAGGGTGCGGCGCAGCCCGCGGGCCGGTCCGGGGGTGACGGGCTCGGGCGGCGGGGACACGGTCGCGATCCTACGCCCGGGCCGCCGGGTGGGCGGGACACCGCCGCCACCGGCCTCGCCGATCGACATCGCGGCACCGGCGGAACGGATGTGACCACGCCTCAGCACCGGCCGACGCTAAGGTTCGCACTGGGCCCGGCAGGTGCCCGGGAGTGTCGGACGACCGCAGCAGGAGAACAGCGATGCGATTCGGAATCATCGGGACCGGCACCGTCGGCCGGACCCTCGCGGGCAAGCTGACCTCGCTCGGCCACGAGGTCACCATCGGCTCGCGGACCAAGGACAACACGGCCGCCAACGAGTGGGCCGACCGCTCCGGACCGTACGGGCACGCCGGCACCTTCGCGGAGGCCGCCGGATTCGGCGAGGTGGTCATCAACGCGACCGCCGGGACGGTCTCCCTGCAGGCGCTGCGGCTGGCCGGCGCGGAGCCGCTGGCGGGGAAGGTGCTGATCGACGTCTCCAACCCGCTGGTCTTCTCGCCGACCGGCGAGGCCACCCTCGACCCGGTCAACACCGACAGCGTCGCCGAGCGGATCCAGCGCGAGTTCCCCGCGGCCCGGGTGGTCAAGGCGCTGAACACGGTCAACGCCGACGTGATGGTCGACCCGGCCAGGCTGCCCGGCACCCACAACCTCTTCCTGGCCGGCGAGGACCCGGAGGCCAAGGCGGTCGTCCGCGGCGTGCTGGTCGAGTTCGGCTGGCCCTCCGCCGCCGTGCTGGACCTCGGCGGTATCTCGGCCGCCCGCGGCCTGGAGATGCTGATGCCCTTCTGGCTCGACCTGATGCGGCACTTCGGGCACGTCGACTTCAACTACTCGATCACCACCGCCGACTGACCCGGACCACGGGCCACGGACCACGGACCACGACCGATTCGCACCAGCACGGGGAGCACCATGGACGACCTCGCAGCACCGCCCTTCGAACCGCTCGACGAGGACTGGCGGACCGCCCTCGCCGTCGTCGCCCACCCCGACGACATGGAGTACGGCGCGGCGGCCGCCGTCGCCCGCTGGACCTCCCAGGGCAAACGGGTGGTCTACCTGATGGTGACCAGTGGCGAGGCCGGGATCGACACCATGGACCCGGACGAGTGCCGGACCGTCCGGGAGGCCGAGCAGATCGCCTCCGCCGCCCTGGTCGGGGTCGACACCGTCGAGTTCCTCGGGCACCCCGACGGGGTGCTGGAGTACGGGCTGCCGCTGCGCCGGGACATCGCCCGCGCGGTCCGCCGCCACCGGCCGGAGATCGTGATCACCACCAACTTCCGGGACACCTACTTCGGCACCTTCCCCAACCAGGCCGACCACATCGCGACCGGCCGGGCCACCCTGGACGCCGTCCGCGACGCCGGCAACCGCTGGGTCTTCCGCGAGCTGACGGCCGAGGGCCACCAGCCCTGGGACGGCGTGCGCCAGGTCTGGGCGGCGGGATCGCCGCAGGCCGGGCACGCGGTGGACACCAGCGAGCACTTCGACCTCGGGGTGGCCTCGCTCAAGGCGCACCGGGCCTACCTGGACGGCCTGGGCGGCGACATGGCCGACGCCCGGGGCTTCCTGGAGCGGATCGGCCGGGCCACCGGCGAGCGGTTCGGGGTGCGCTACGCCTCGTCCTTCGAGGTCGTCCCGCTGCGCGGCTGACCGCCGCCGCGCGGTCCGGGGGTGCTCGGCCCGCCGGGCGCCTTCCGGTCGGCCCGGTGCGGGTCGCCGGCGGCGCCGTCCCGGGGGCCGCCGCGGCGCCGCAGCAGCAGGCGGACGAGCAGGGCGAGCAGCAGCAGGCCGAACGCCGCCAGCAGGTAGAACTGGTAGCGCACGGCCCGCTCGTACAGGGTGCCGACGTTGTTCCCGGCCAGGTAGCCGGCGCTCGCCCAGACGCCGACCCACAGCAGCGCGCCGGCGACGTTGGCGACCGTGAAGCGGGGCAGCGGCATCCGGGTGGCGCCCGCGACGATGCCGTTGGTCTGGCGCAGCCCGTCCACGAAGCGGGCGACGGTGACGACCTTGCCGCCGTGCCGGGCGAAGAAGCCCTCCGCGCGGCCCATCCGGGCCGGGGTGAGCCGCAGGTAGCGGCCCCAGCGCTGGACGAAGGGCGGCCCGCCGCGGCGGCCGATGAGGTAGCCGGTGCTGTTGCCCGCGACGGCGGCCACGACGGCGATCGTGGCGACCGCCGCGATGCTCATCCGGCCGGTGCCGGCGTAGACGGCGGCGAGCACCAGGATGGTCTGACCCGGGACGGGTACGCCGCAGTTGTCCAGGAACACCAGGAGGCCCACCGCCGGATAGCCGTAGTCGTCCAGCAGTGGGGCCAGGTGGGACAGCGGACCGGGCAGTGGTGGGGTCACGGTCGACAGCTCCCGGCCGGTGCCGACCGCGCGGGGGTTACCGGGCTTCCCGGTGCGGCTCGATGGAGGTGTCGGGCCCGGGGTAGATCAGGCCCTCGTGGCCGTCCTCGAACTGGACCAGGTACGGGGGTGCGCCGTCCGCGCCCCGGACTTCGATGATCTCGCCTTGCCGGTCCTCCATGCCCACGGACCTGCTGTGGATGTGGAGCCGGTCGCCAACGATGGCCTGCATGCTCTGCTCCTGCTCTGCTCCTGGGAGATGCAAGGACTGGTGTCTTCCACTGTGCGGCGCGGGCCGGACCGGCGCAATGCCGTGGGGGGTGCGGCGTGTCGAGTCTCGGGGCTGCGGATGCGCATCGGATCTTGCGCGACTCGGTCGATAATTTGCGCACACATATGGACTTCCTGCAACTGCGGCTCGTAGTCTCGGCACGCCCGGGCCGATCGGTCCGCCGGTTCCGCCGGGCAGCCCCCACCCCGAGCTCCTCCCCCGAGCCGCAAGGATGTGCAGCCGCAGATGCAGCCACCACCCCGAACCCGCGGATCCCGTACCGTCGCGGCCCTCACCGCGGCCGTGCTGGGTGCCGCCGGCCTGCTGACCGCCGTACTGGCCGACGCCGGTGCGGCCCACGCCGCCGGCGTCCCCGCGCTGTCGCCGCTCGCCGTGCCCGGACGCGGCGCCACCGTGCCGTTCCTGGAGCAGGAGGCCGAGTACGCGGCCACCAACGGCACCGTCATTGGACCGGACCGGCTCTACGGACACCTGCCCTCGGAGGCCTCCGGCCGGCAGGCCGTCACGCTCGACGCGGTGGGCGAGTACGTGGAGTTCACGCTCACCGCGCCGGCCAACTCGATCGACTTCCGCTACAGCCTGCCCGACTCGGCCGACGGCCGGGGCCGCGACGCCGCGCTCGACCTGCTGGTCAACGGCAGCAGGCTGAAGAGCGTCGACGTCACCTCGAAGTACAGCTGGTACTACGGCGGTTACCCGTTCAACAACAACCCCGGCGACAGCAACCCCCACCACTTCTACGACGAGACGCGCACGCTGCTCGGCTCGACCCTGCCGGCCGGCACGAAGATCCGACTGCAGGTCACCTCGACCGCGCAGTCACCGGCCTTCACCATCGACCTGGCCGACTTCGAGAACGTGTCCGCGCCGATCGCCCGGCCCGCCGGGGCCCTGGACGTGGTGGCCGACTTCGGCGCCGACCCCACCGGCGCGACCGACTCCACGGCGAGGTTCCAGGCGGCCGTCGACGCGGGCCACGCGCAGGGCCGCACGGTCTACATCCCGCAGGGCACCTTCACCCTCCACGACCACGTCGTGGTGGACGGCGTCAGCCTGGTCGGCGCCGGGCCCTGGTACAGCGTGCTCGGCGGCCGCGACCCGAACAACCGGGCCAAGGCGGCCGGCGTCTACGGCAAGTGGGTGGCCGACGGAGGCGCCCGCAACGTCACGCTCAAGGACTTCGCGATCATCGGTGACATCCGCGAGCGGGTCGACGAGGACCAGGTCAACGCCGTCGGCGGCGCGCTCTCCGACTCGGTGATCGACAACCTCTGGCTCCAGCACACCAAGGTCGGCGCCTGGATGGACGGCCCGATGGACCGGCTCACCATCAGGAACAGCCGGATCCTCGACCAGACCGCCGACGGCGTCAACTTCCACACCGGGGTGACCGACTCGACCGTCACCAACACCTTCGTCCGCAACACCGGCGACGACGGTCTGGCCTCCTGGCCGCAGGACAAGCCGAACGTCAACGACAGTTTCACGCACAACACCGTCGTGCTGCCGATCCTCGCCAACAACGTCGTCACGTACGGCGGCAGGGACTTCACCATCTCCGACAACGTCATGTCGGACACCATCAGCAACGGCGGCGGCCTGCACATCGCGAACCGGTACCCCGGGGTCAACTCCGGCAGCGGGACGGCCGTGGCGGGAACCGTCACCGCGGCCCGCAACACCCTGATCCGCACCGGCAACAGCGACTTCAACTGGAACTTCGGCGTCGGCGCCATCTGGTTCAGCGGCCTCAACGAACCGATCTCCGGCGCCACCGTCAACATCACCGACACCGACGTCCTGGACAGCTCCTACGAGGCGATCCAGACCATCGAGGGCGCCGTCAACGGCATCAACCTCACCAACGTCAACATCAACGGCGCCGGCACCTACGCCGTCCAGGCCCAGGCCAACGCCACCATGAGGTTCACCAACGTGACGGCGAGGAACATCGCCCAGGCCGCCACCCCGGTCCACAACTGCGTCGGCACCGGCTTCGCGGTGACCGACGGCGGTGGCAACTCCGGCTGGAACACCGGATCCACCTGCACCGGCACCTGGCCGGCGCCGGTCTGGACGTACGACGGGGTGCCGGCCGGCGGCGGTACCTCCCCGCCCAGTCCCTCGCCGTCCTCGTCCCCCTCGCCCAGTCCCTCGCCGTCCTCCTCGCCCTCCACCCCGCCGGCCTGCCCGACCGGCGGCAACCTCGCCCAGGGCCGGCCCGTCACCGCCTCCGGCAGCACCCAGGCCTACGGCGCGGGCAACGCGGTGGACGGTGACGCCGCCACCTACTGGGAGAGCCCCAACAACGCCTTCCCGCAGTGGCTGCAGGTCGACCTCGGCTGCCGGCAGAACCTCGCGAGGCTGACGCTCAGGCTCCCGCCGTCGACCGCGTGGAACGCCCGCACCCAGACCATCGCCGTCCAGGGCTCGGACGACGGGTCGAGCTTCTCGACCGTGCTCGGCGCCGCGTCGTACGCCTTCGACCCGGCGAGCGGGAACACGGTGACGGTGAACCTGCCGGCCACCACCACCCGCCACCTGCGGCTGACCTTCACCGCCAACAGCGGCTGGCCTGCCGGGCAGCTCTCCGAGCTCCAGGTCTACGCCGGGTAACCGCTGGACGGCGTGGGACGGGACGGGCGGGCGCCGTGCCGTCCCACGTTCGCGGGACCGCCTCCCCCTGCCCGCCTCCGCTCGCCCCGGAACGTCCGGGGACGTGGAGGTATCGTGCACCGTGGAGGAGGTCACCATGATTGCTGGCCCGGGCTTCTGGGATCTGGAGATCGCACGAGCGGGCTGGTCGCGCGTCCTGTCGCCGGGGCTCGCCGACTTCCCGGAGATCGCGGGGCGCGGCACGGCGTGGGGCCGCAACTGCTACGTGCGCGGCGGCGAGCGGCTGGTCATCGAGTGGTCGGACCAGGTGACGATGTCCGCGGCGCTGCTCAACGGCCGGCTCTGCCCGGTCCTGTCCGCCGACACCCTGTCGGCCGCCATAGGGGCGGACGGCCCCGGCCGGCCACGCTGGCCGTAGGGCCGCCCCCGGCGGCTACGACCCGGGGACCCAGCCCGGGATCGCCGGCAGGACCGCCTGGGCGACCCGCACCAGGGCCGTGCCGTCCGCGGAGGTGAACGCGGCGCCGCCGGACTGCGCGACCACGACCCCGGTCAGCAGCGCTGCCGCCGCCACCTGGACACCGGCACTCCTGCCACCGTCGCCGGTCCGCCGCACGGCGGCACCTTCAAGATCGTTCGCCGGAGGTCCGTACCCCACACCGCGGCCTGCCCACAGATCATTTCAACCCGGCCGGAACCCGCCGGTCGTCGGGGCGAGCGTCAGGAGGACGGGGCCGGGGAGGTGGCCGGTGTCGGATCGGAGAGGTAACAGCGCAGCAGCCGCTTGCACTCGGCGATCAGCGCGGGGTCGCCGTCCGGATCGGTGCGGAAGGCCAGTTTGAGCACCGCGTCCGCGCACTCCAGACCGACCCGGACGGCCAGCGGGAAGGCCGTCGGGTCGAGCAGCCCGCCGCCGATCTCCTGGATCCGCAGCGCGACCTCCGCGTTGTTGTCGAGGTCGGCGCTGAGCAGGTGCTGGTCGTCGGCGAGGTCGGCGAGGTCGGCGGGGTCGGCGGGGACGCGGTCCACCAGGCCGAAGTCCAGGTGCCCGAAACCCGGTACGGCCCGCTTCATCGCGACGAACTCCTCGACCGCGAGGTCCACGAAGCCGGCCACCCCCGCCGGTGCCTCGGTGTCGATCCGGCGGCCGAGGCGCTCCAGGTAGCGGTCGAGGTTCCGCTCGGCGAGCGCCGCCAGCAGGCTCACCTTGCCGGAGAAGAACTGGTACAGCGTGCCGATCGGCACATGGGCGCGCTGGGCCACCTCCTTGGTGGTCAGCGCGGTCGGGCCGACCTCGTCGAGCAGCCCGGCGCAGGCGTCCAGCAGCCGCTCGTACCGTTCCAGGCTCCGCTGCTGCACCGGTCGCCGCCGGAGCGCGCCCGCCGCCCGGTCCCGCTGCTCCCGCCCGCCCGTGTGCGCCGTCATGCGGCCACTCTGCCCCATCCGGCGCTCCGGGGGCCAATCACCAACACCATGGCTCCTCGGTGGTTTTCGCCGGACCGTCCGCCGCGCTGCCTGCGGACTTCCGCCCACGGGCCGCGCGGCGGCCGTTCGCTCCGCCCCGCTCAGCCGGCCGGGACCGGCCTGCCGAACATGGTGCAGATCACCGCGGACTGGAGCGCCCGGTCGGCCTCGGCGAGCCGGGGGTCGGCCTCGAACTCGAACAGGAACTCCGTCGGGACGAGCACGGTGGCGGTGCGGCCGCCGGTGACGTCGGTGTAGTTGGTGCTGGAGTACCCCGTGACACCGCCCTCGTGCGCCCACACCGTGCCGCACGGGGTGGGGGCCGTCTGGATGCCCAGTCCGGAGCCGGGACCGTCCGGGTCCCGCGGATCGGCCGGGACGGTGGTGCGCATCTGCTCCAACTGGGCCGCCGGCAGCAGAGCGCCGGACATCAGGGCGGTGTAGAACCGGGCCCAGTCCCGCGCCGTGGACACCACCGCCCCGGCCGCCCCGCCCCACCCGGGATCGTTGCCGGAGACGTCCACCCAGCCGTCGCGGCGCGACCCGGCCACCGACCGGAACGCGGCCGGCACGCCCGGCGGCATGTGGGCGGGATCCGGCTCGTACCCGCGGGCGTACCGGCCGCGCCACGACGCGTCGGTGGCGAAGTAGGTGTGCTCCAGGTGAAGCGGCCGGGCGATCCGGTCACGGACCAGGTCGGCCAGGCTCGCCCCGGTGGCCCGCTCCAGGACGGCGCCCACCGCCGCGTAGTCGGTGTTGCTGTACGACCACCGGGTGCCCGGCGGGAACAGCGGCCCGTGCTGCGCGCCCACGGCGAGCAGGTCGGTGGAGGTCCACCGCCGCCGGTCCCGGCCGAGGATCGACCTCACCAGGGCCGGATCCCGGGTGTAGTCGTACAGGCCGCTGGTGTGGTTCAGCAGCATCCGGAGCGTGATCGCCCGGCCGTTCGGGACCTCGCCCGGCAGCCAGCGCTCCACCGGCTCGTCCAGGTCGAGCCCGCCCTCGGCGACCAGCGTCAGGACGACCACCGCCAGCACCGTCTTGGTGTTGGAACCCATCCGGAACTCGTCCCCCACCGCGAGGCGTTGGTCCCGCGCGGCCCAGGACGCCTGCTCCGCGATCTCGACCGGCCGTCCCCGGCCGTCGTCCACCCGCACGACCACGCCCGGCGCCCCGGCGTCCACCAGCTGCCGGGCCAACTGGGCCAGGCGGGCCCGCTGCGCCTCGGCCAGGACGGGGACGGGGGTGGGGGCCGGCGCCGGCCGGGCGGACGGGGTGCGGACGAAGCCGGTCACGGCCAGGGACAGCAGGACGGCCGCCACGGCGAGGCGGGTACCGCGTCGAGGCCGGGGCGTGGTCGCCGGTGCCGGGGGGCGCGCAGTGGGGTGTGTCGTGGGAGTCATGCCGACCACCGTCGCGCACCGGAAGCGCCCGGTCACCGGAGCGGGCCGGACACCCGGAGGTGGGGTCTGCCCCACCCAGGGCTTGTCTGACAATCCCTAGAAGGCTCGTGAAGATCTTGGGTTCTGGCCCCGCCGCGTGAGCGGCGGGGCCAGACTGCTTCTTGTGGCAATGGGGGAATGGGCCGGGGAGA